>VGEM01000148.1 GCA_016869315.1 Alphaproteobacteria bacterium
ATTCGATCGACGATCCCAAGGCCGCCAACAAGGTCTATTCGGCGATGGACAAAAACCGCGTCTCGACCACGCCGCTGGTTCCGCGCCGCTAGAGCATGTCCTGGCGATCCCACTCCGCCGAAGGGAATACGACCAAACAGGGAAACGAAAGCGCCCCCCGAGTGAGACAATGTGGGAAGCGCTCTAGACGTCCGAGCCGCAGGCTCGGCACTTCTTGGCCTTTATCGGAATCATCGACAGACAGTGCGGGCACTCTTTTTCGGTCGATGTGGCCGGTGCGGGCTTCTACTTGAAGCGGTTGACCTGCTTGATCAGCAGGAACACCGCGAAGGCGACGATGGTGAAGTCGATGATCGTGTTGATGAACATGCCGTAGGCGACCACCGGCACGCCGGCGTCGCGCCCCGCCTTCACGCTCGCGAAATCGCCCGCGGCCAAGGTGAAGAACAAATTCGAGAAGTCGACCTTGCCCAGCAGCACGCCGATCGGCGGCATCAGCACGTCGTTGACCAGCGATGTCGTAATCTTGCCGAAGGCGGCACCGATGATGACGCCGACCGCAAGGTCGACCACGTTGCCGCGCATGGCGAAATCGCGAAATTCCTTGAGCATCTGAGTCCCCTTTGTTTGCCCCGAAGCGGAGGCGAGAGTAGGGGGATTTGATGGTGGCGGCTAGACTCCCTCTCCCGACTCCCTCTCCCGGAGGGAGAGGGTAGGGGTAAGGGGGATTTCGTTTTTTGTTGCGCCGCCTGCAACAAAATCCCTCACCCGCCCGTCGTCGCTGACGCCCCGCCGGTCCGCCCTCTCCCAAGGGCGAGGGCTTATTTGTCCGGCATCGCCGCGTATTGTGATTTCCAGGTCCCGAGAGCCACGGAAGGCTCGTTGCGGAGCGCGAACGCCTTGCCGCGGGCGGCGGGGTTGGTCAGGGCATCGAGGGTGACGATGGCAATATCGCCCGAGGTGATCTGCGAGACTTTGTAGTCTTTGCGATCGAGCAGGATCATCCCGATCTTTCCACCCGGCTCTTCCGGCACGCGACCCGGCGCGATGATGGTGTAGCTGAGGCCCGATTCGCGCACCACTTCCTCGCCCTTGGTCTTGAAGAAGCGCACATAGTTCTTGGCGGGGTTCTGGCTCTGGTCGATCTGCGGGCCGGATGTCGCGGTTGAAATCAGCACGAAGTGCTTGATGCCGGCGGCTTTCGAAGCGTCGACAAGATTCCGCATGCCGTGGAAGTCGACGAACTCCGGCGAGTAGGGCCCGGTCCAATCGGACGAGCGGATCGAGGAGACCACATAAGTCACGTCTTTGAGGGGTTCCGCCAGCGTGCGCGGATCGCGCACGTCGGCCTTGAACCACTCGTAGTCGCCGGGAATTTCGGTGCGCGCGCGTTCGACATTGCGCGTCGTGCAGCGCACGTCATAGCCCGCCGTCCTGATCTCGGCGGCGATGTCGCGACCGATGCGTCCGGTGGCGCCCAGGATCAGCACCCGCTCTTTCGCGGCGCGAGCGGGGAAAGTCGCTGTCAGGGCGGCGACCGTTATCAGGGCGTGGCGACGATCAATCATGCGGGTCCTCCAAGCGCGAAGCCAATATCATATGGCAATCCGGGCCTTTCGCCACGGGGAAAAGCGCGGTGGGCGCGCGGCGAGGTCACTTTGCCTTGGCGGCGTCGACCTTGGCTTCGAAAGCCTGGGTCACGATCGCTTCATACAATTCGCGGAGATAGGTCATGGCCGACTTGGGCGATTCGGCGTAGGTGACGAATTTCCATTCGTTGCTCACTTCACGCAGCGTTGCCGCGGCGCGAAGACGCTCGCGCATGGCGGGGACCGCACCGCGCTGGAACTGGTAGTCGAGTTCCCAGCTTGCCAGCGCGACGTTGTCGGCCATCGCGCGCACACGAATGTGGCTGACTGCGTAATCCGAGATCGTCGGCGCCGCATTGGGACGCGGGCCCAGGTAGGCGCCGATGGCCGCCGCTCCGATCATCCAGTCCGGCTGTTCGCCGGCGAGGTACATGATCTCGGGGTCGTCCGTGTCCCACAGGGCCGCAACGATGCTGTCGCGCCGGCCGTTGTTCCAGCGCGCGGCCCAAGCCTCGACCGCAGCCGTCACCTCGGCCCTCACCGCGTCGGGGGTTTCGGCGCGAACGTCCGCCATGAGCAACCAGGCGAGAAACAACGTTGTCATGACCGGCTCATCCCGCGCTACGAACATTGGCTGGACTGAGGCCCGGCGGGGCGGTGCCTTTTCGGAAGTAGTACTCGAAGGCCTCCTCGAACCGGCGCGCGCCGTAGGGGACGAACTAGAGCTTGGCCATCGCCTCGAGGCCGTGCGCGTTCTCGATCTCGCCAAGATCGATCGTCTCGAAACCCATTGCCTGGCAGATTGCCGCGACCGCGGCCTTGGCGTCGGCATCGTTGCCGGCCAATGGCACCGTCACCGGCCCCTTGGCGATGCCGGGGTCGGCAACGATGTGAAAGCCGACGGTGTTGAACGCCTTCACGACTTTGGCCTTGGGGGCCCAGCTTTGGATGAGTTCGCCGGCCGACGTATCGACCGCGCCAGCGCGGACGTTGCGGCCGAATTTCAGTGGTGCGTTGGTGATGTCGAAAACGATCTTCCCATCGAGCCGTTCGCCCGCCGCCTTGATAAACGATTCGGTTCCGATCCAGAGCGGCGCCAGCGCGATGATCTCGCCTGCCGCTGCCGCCTCGAGTTGGGTTGCTGCCCGCGCTGACGGCCCGGTGGCGGCGACGAGGTCCTGCACCTTGGCCGATGCCGGGTCTCGTGACCCGTAGATCACGGCATGACCGAGCTCGGCGAAGCGTTTGCCGATGGCGGCTCCCATCCGCCCGGTGCCGATCACCGCGACCGGTGGTTTGGCTTGTGCATTTGTGGGGCTCGCCGTGAGCGCGACGGCGGCGGCGATCATTTGCCTACGGTCCATGGAGGTTCTCCGGTGCCTTGCGGGTTCGCCGATGATTGGCCGAATTGGATCGCTGTTCAAGCGGCCGGACAGTAAACTGCGACGAGGTACACAGAAGGTCCGCCATGACGCCACTCACCCGCCATGCTTTTCTGCAAGTCGCTGCCGCAGCTCTTGCGACGCAAGCACGCGCCGCCACCGGCCCGATGTCGACCAAGCCGATCCCGAGATCGGGCGAGGCGCTGCCGGTCATCGGCCTCGGCACATCCCAGGTTTTTGCGTCGATGGGCGACGCGACGGCGGCCGCGGCGAAGCGCGAGGTGGTGAAGGCGCTGATCGACGGTGGCGCCACCTGCATCGACACCGCGCCGTCCTATGCCGACGCCGAGAACGTCACGGGGACGTTGCTCGCCGAACTCGGGCTCCGCAATAAGACGTTTATCGCCACCAAGATCGGCATCGAAGGCGAAGCCGAGGGCAAGGCCCAGCTCGCCAACTCGTTCCTCAAGCTCAGGACCGACAAGCTCGACCTGGTCCAGGTCCACAACCTGCGTGACACCGCGACGCAGCTCGGGACGCTGCGTACCGCCAAGGCCGAAGGCAAGGTGCGTTACACCGGCATCACCCACTCGCGTCCCGACGGCCAGGAAGCGCTATACGATGTGATGAAGGCCGAAGAGGTCGACTTCGTTCAGCTCAACTATTCGGTGGATGTGCGCGGACCCGAGCAGCGCTTGCTGCCGCTGGCGAGAGACAAGGGCATTGCCGTGCTGGTGAATCTGCCGTTTGGACGCGGCCGATTGATCGGCAAGATGCAGGGCAAGCCGCTGCCCGGCTTTGCCGCCGAGATCGGCTGCACGACGCACGCGCAATTGCTACTCAAGTTCGTTATCGCGCATCCGGCGGTGACATGCGCCATTCCTGCCACATCGAAGGTGAAACACATGGTCGAGAACCTCGACGCCGGACGAGGGGCGATGCCCGACGCCAAACTGCGCGAGGAGATCGCCAAGCTGTGGGCCGCATAACCATACGTGACGGTTTGGCGGGCGTCGAAGAGCGTGCTGTCGCATTGAATAATGCTCATGCGATCCAGCTTTCATGGATCGACGATGTCCGGTTCTCATTTCTAACTCGGCATGCGTTTTATGCGCGCCGCGTCGGTGATCTCGATGCGTTCTTGATCGCGCTTGATCAGTCCGTTGCCTATGACAGCGTCAATTATGCTTGGTTCAAATCCCGCTATCGACAATTCGTCTATGTTGATCGCGTCGCCGTTGACCCCGCAGCGCGGCGGCGAGGATTGGCACAGGCCTTGTACAGAGATCTCTTTGATTGTGCGCTGAAGGCTGGTCATTCAGTCATCGTGAGCGAAGTCAATTTGTCGCCACCTAATCTGTCATCCGACTTGTTCCACCAGCGCTTTGGGTTTCGTAGCGTCGGGGAAGCCAGAATTGAGCGCGGATCGAAAACGGTGCAGTACCTTGAACTTGATCTGCGGACTGCTACAGAGACTTTTCCGAACGCAAAGCCTTAGATTGGCGATATGCATACCGATCTTTTGCGCGAAATCGAAAAGACTCTTGCGGACATTGAACGTCCGCCGGGCGTCTATGTCCGATCGGTTCAATTCGGAAACCTTCTGTTCTTGGCCGGTACAGAGTCAGCGGGGCCGAGACCTGGAAAAGTAGGTGCCGAGATATCTCTTGAAGAGGCGCGCGCTGCGGCACGCTGTGCTGGGATGCGATTGCTCGCCGTGGTTATGAGCGAATTGGGTGGTTTCGAGAGGGTCGCGCGGGTATTGCAGGTGCGTGGTTTTGTGAACGCGGCCCCGACCTTTTCGGATCATCCAAGAGTTATTGACGGGTGTTCTGAACTCTTTGTCGAGTGTTTCGGTGAATTGGGTCGGCACGTCAGGACGTCCGTGGGCGTAAGTTCGCTTCCTGGCGGAATTCCTGTGGAAGTCGAGGCAATTATCGGGCTCCGGCTGTGAGGTTTTGTTATCAGCCAATTATTTTATATAATAATATCAATATATTATGGTGATCTATGCAAATTCGCCATTTGATGGCAAACTTGCATGATGATGCGCACGCCCTTGATCCCGCGCCGGATTGCGCAGTACATCGCGGCACTGCTCGAGGATTTTCCCGCAGTTGGGCTGTTAGGCCCGCGCCAGTCGGGAAAGACAACTTTAGCGCTCGCCATCGCCGCCGAACGGCGGGCAGTTTATCTCGATCTTGAAAGTCCCGACGATCGGGCGAAACTCGTGAACCCCGTCGAGTATTTCAATGACCACGCCAAAGAGCTGGTCATTCTTGACGAGGTCCACCGCCTGCCCGAGCTGTTCCAGAGTCTGCGCGGAATCATCGATCGCGCCCGTCGCGACCGGCGCGGAACTGGGCGTATGCTCCTGCTGGGTTCGGCATCAGTGGAGCTCTTGCGGCAGTCGGGCGAAAGTCTTGCCGGTCGCATCGCCTATGTCGAATTGGGAGGTTTCGACGCGCTTGAAGTGCCCGAGCGGTCCATTGATAGGCTCTGGGTGCGGGGTGGCTTTCCTTCCAGCTTCTTGTCGTCGACCGAAGCAGTGAGCCTGACGTGGCGACAGAACTTCATTAAGACCTACCTCGAGCGCGATGTCGCTCAATTCGGATCACGCGTACCGGCCGAGACGCTGCGCCGGTTCTGGACCATGCTCGCGCACAATCAGGGCGAACTGCTGAACGCCTCCAAACTGGCTGGTGCGCTCGGCGTCGAGTCGAAGTCGGTGGCGCGCTACCTCGATTTGATGGCCGATCTGTTACTCGTGCGCCGCCTTTCGGCCTGGCACCGCAATCGCGGCAAACGCCTGGTCAAGTCACCTAAGACATATGTTCGCGACAGCGGTCTGGTCCACGCGCTGTTGCGATTAGTGGACAAGGACGACGTGCTTGGACATCCCGTCGCTGGCCGTAGTTGGGAAGGCTTCGTTGTCGAAGCGTTGACGACGATGGCGCCCACCGGTAGCGAATGCTGTTTCTACCGAACCGCGACGGGCGAGGAGATTGACCTGGTCCTTGAATTGCCGCGCCGCGAGTTGTGGGCGATTGAAATCAAGCGGAGTTCGGCGCCCACGGTCGAAAAGGGATTTCACGCGGCATGCGCCGATATCAAGCCAACGCGGCGGCTTGTGGTCTATCCAGGTACCGAGACGTTCTCGCTTGGCAATGCTGTTGAGGCCATCAGCCTCAGGGCCCTCGCCGCCGAGCTCCAGGCACTTTGAATTCAAAACCCCTTACGTACCTGGTACATAAGAGCCCTTATGTACCAGGTACGTAAGCCACTTCTTTAGTCTCTTGGGATCGCCTTGATCTGGCCCTTCCAGGCATTTACCGCCGCTTTGTCGTCCTGGATGACGGAAATGGTCTTGCCGTTGTAGTCGGCATTTCCAATGGCAGCGACCATCACGGCGGCGCCGTCGGCGCGGCAGACGCGGCCCGAGGCCGACCCATCCATGTGGCCGACCAGAAGTCCGGCCTTGCCTGCTTCGCAATCTGCCAGGCCGCCCGGGCGCACGATCGTCCAGGCCAGGCCGGAATTGCGGATGTGGTCTTCGCCCTTGCCCTTCCACATCAGGATCATGTTGAACATCTTGTTGAGCTGCTCGTTGGGATCGGAGCTGCCCGAGCCGAGCGATGTCATATGCACAATCTGCTTCACGCCGGCTGCCTTGGCGGCATCGGTCATGGCGGCGACGCCATGAAAGTCGATCTTCTCCGGCACGTCGGTACCAAAGGGCACCGCGCCGACCGTCGAGAGCAATACCTGCGCGCCCTTCATGGCGGCTGGCAGCGTCTCGGGCTTGGTCACGTCGGCCATCACCACTTCGACGCCAGCGGGGAAGTCCTTCGATTTTTCGGGATTGCGCGACAGCGCGCGCACCGTATAGCCGGCCGCGGCCAGCTGCTCGACGATGGCCCGACCGCTCTTCGAGGTGGCGCCTGCGACGACCACCGTGTCCTTGGCGAAGGCGGATCCGGCGATCAATGCGGCAGCGAGTGTCAGTGAAAACAATTTCATCGGTTATGCTCCTGTGGGGTTAATCTTTTTGGAAAGTCCGGAACGTGCCGCGCCAATTATTGGGGGCGGCCTTCTCGTCTTGAATCAGTTCGATGGTCTTGCCGACAGCGTCCGCATCGCCAAGGGCCGCGATCATCACCGCCGCAACGTCGGCGCGGCATACGGCGCCGCCCGTCAAGGTGTTCTTGGGCGCGAGGGTGAGGCCGACCTTGCCGAGCTCGCAGGGCATGTTGGGACGCGGCAGCAGGCCGCCCGGCCGGATGATGGTGTAGGCAATGCCGGTATCGCGCAAAGCCTGCTCGCCCTTGCCCTTCCACATCAGCAGCATGCCCCTGCGCGCATTGAGGAACTCGTTCTTGTCCTCGCTGCCGGCCTTGAGCGAACTCATCAGCACGAATTGCTTCACGCCCGCCGCCTTGGCGGCACTGGACAAGTTGGCGAGGCCATGAAACTCGACCTGCTCGGCGGAATATCCGCCCTGGCCGGCGCCGATGGTCGAGATCACATAGGTCACATCCTTGAGCGCGGCGCCCAAGGTCTCCGGTTTCATCACGTCACCGACGGCGAGTTCGACGCCGAGGTCGGCGCCTTTCGAGGCATCGCGCACCAACGCGCGTACCTTGTATCCTGCGTCCTGAAGCTGATCGATGGTGGGCCGTCCGCTTTGGCCGCTGGCGCCGGCGACCAGGACAAGCTCGCCCGCAGCCATGGTGCTTGATGGAATCGACAGCGCAAGCATCGCGAGCGCGACGCGCTTCAAGGTATTCACGACAGTCCTCCTCATGAGTGCGGGTTAACGTAAGAACCTGTTTGGGCCAGAGCAAGCGCTTGTCGGCACACAAGGCCGCAGGGAGGACGGGTTCGCCACTATTCCATTTGTGGCAGGATCAGCGACGCGTACTCTTTCGGCGTCCGGATCGTCGGACGGTAAGCCATGGCCCGCTGGATCGCCCTGAACAGCTCGTCTTTGGTGATCGGCTTGGCGAGGTAGGCATTGGCGTCCAGCACCTTGGCCGCGGCCGAGACCGTGGTCGTGCTGAAACCGGTGACCATGACGAAACACAGATCAGGCGGCACGTCTTTCAGCTTGCCCGAGCGGATCAATCGCAACAAATCAAGGCCGCTCAGCAATTCCATCAAGTGGTCACAGATCACGCAGTCGATCTTTTTCTCGCCCGATTCAAGCATGACGGCGCCGGTCGAAGCATCGCGAGCGGTGGCGACATCGGTCGCGCCCCCGCCGACAGGAATGCGGCGATGGTTTGAAGCGTGGTGACCTCGTCGTCGATAACCAGAAAGTGTCCGACCTGAGACATGGGTGACAGATCGTACCGGAGACATGGGTAACACTTCTCGCCTGATTTGGCAGGAGGGAGGTGGTTATGCCGTGGACGGGGAATACGATCATGGACGAGCGTTTGCGCTTTGTTGCCCGCCTGTTGGAAGGCGAGCA
>VGEM01000149.1 GCA_016869315.1 Alphaproteobacteria bacterium
TGATCGACGAATCGGCGCCGCGGAAGATCGCGCCGGGCGTCAGGTCGTCGAGCACGTTGTTGACGTAGGCGTCGAGACGCCAGCGATCGGTCTGCACGCCGATGCGGGTGTTGAGCCGGAAATACGCGCCGGTCCAGGCGATATTGTGGATTTCCCCGAATTTTCGGGACTGGTAGCTGAGATCGGCCCGCGCGAACCAGTCGGCATCGGCGGTGAGGGCGTCGCGCCACGCGGCGCCGGCGCTGCCCGAGTGCTTGGGCGCCAGGATGCTGTGCTTGCCCTTGGCATTGCCGCCGTTGGCGAGCGTCCGGTCCTGCGGGATGCCCTCGAAGATCTCGATCTGCAGATCGTTGGCCGCCTTGAAGACGTGATCGGCCATGCCGTAGTTGAACGACAGCGTCAGATTCTCGGACGCGAGGAAACTGGTCGACAGCTCGATGCCCTGGACACGGCTTGACCCGCTGTTGATCTGGATGCTGGCGCCGCCGATGCCGTTCGGCGTGATGAACTGCTCGGCCTGGTTGATCTTCTGCTTCTTCCAGTCGATGTAGAACAGCGTGGCGTTCAACTGCAACCGGTCGTCCATCACCGTCGACTTGACGCCGGCCTCGTAGACGTTGTTCTGCTCGGGGCCGAAGGTCGTCTTGCCCTCGGATTCGAGGCGTGCGAATTCGGCGTCGGTCGGGCCCGTCGCGGTGCGGCTGAAGACGCCGACGTTGAAGCCGCCCGGCAGCGCGCCCTCGGCGAACGAGGCGTAGAACAGCGTGTCGTCGTTGTATTGGTAGTCGACCGAGACGCGCGGCGTGAAGCTTTTCAGCGACGACTTCACCGGGCGGGTGGTGGTGGCGTTGAACGGAATGCTGCGCTCGTCCTGGCCGTAGCGCGCCTCGACCGAGACGGTGAACTGCTGGTTGATCTCGTACTGCGCCTGGCCGTAGACCGCCTTGTAGGTGATGAAGTTGCGGCTGAAGTCGCTGCCGTCGTCAAAGAAAAAGGTGCTGCGGACGACGTTGCCGCCGAGGGTGCGGCCGCGGCCCTTGCCTTCGCGGTCGTAGTAATAGACGCCAGCCATGCCGCGCAAGCGCTGGTCGGCGGGCGAAGTGATGCGCCCTTCGAACGAGTAGTCGTAGCTGATCTCGTAGGTCTGGCTGCCGCCCGAAGTCTCGATCACGCGCGTGGTGCTCGACGCCGGGTTGAGCAACGGGAAACGGTCGGCGTCGATGTTATAGACCGCCTTGTCGGTGTTGTAGGTCGCCTGCGCCAGCAAATTCCAGTCGTTGTAGTCGTACTGGATGTCGGCGACGTAAATGCCGACGTCGCGGTACTGGCCGGGCTTGGCGCCGGCGGAGGCGATGTTCAAGGGCACGCCGGTCGCGAAGGCCGGCGAGGTGAACGCCAGCGGCGCCGGCTGCGGAACAGACAGATTGGTCAGGTTGTTCAAAAAATTGTTCAGCGCGACCGGGTCGTAACGGAGCACGCGACCGAAGTTGGGGCTGGTGACGAGGTTGTCGACCGCCTGGATGACGACGCCCTCGCGCAACGCCGGCAGGTTCAGGTTGGGACGCAGGTTGCCGACCTTGACCTCGCCGCAGAAGTAACCGCGCGCCGTGTTCGGCACGCCGGGATCGATGCCGGGCCGGAAGCAGTTGTTCATCGACGCCGGGATGTAGACCGAAGCGAACTGGGCGTCGGCCGACGACGCGTAGCTGGCCTTGAGGTTGAACTCGAGATTGTCGGACGGCAGGAAGCGCAGCTTGGCGGTGGTGTCCTTGACCGACTCCGAGCCGAGCCGGCTGTAGTCGGGTCCGGTCGGGACGCGGACCAGGTTGTTCTCGGGTCCGACCGAACGGCCGGAATGGCCCTGGAACTGGTTGCGCCACTGGCCGCCGTAATCCTCCCAGTTTCCCGAGATGAAGTACTGCAACCGGCCCTCGACGATCGGGCCGCGCATCCAGACCGCCGCTTTGTAATCGGCATGGCTGCCGAGGCGGGTGTTGATCTGGCCTTCGAACTCGTCGGACGGCTGCTTGGTGACATAGTTGATGGCGCCGCCGAAGGCCCCGCGGCCGTACAGGGCCGACTGCGGGCCGCGCAGCACCTCGATGCGTTCGAGCGCATCGGTCGACACCGTCGAAATCGAACCGGAAATGTAGACGCCGTCGACGAAGAACGACGCCAGCACGTCGGTGGCCTGGACGCTCGACTGGCCGCGGATGATCGGGCGGTCGAAACGCCGGCCGAAGCTCTTGTCGAACGAGAAATTGGGCGTGTGGTTCTGCAGCTCGTAGGCGCCGCGGATGTCGAGGTCCTTCATGCTGTCGGCGCTGAAGGCGGCGATCGACAACGGCACCTGCTGCAGGTTTTCCTCGCGCTTGCGCGACGTGACGACGATCTCCTCGATCGCCAGCGTCTGCGCCACGGCAACGTCGCCGGCGCCGATGGCGGCCAGCGCCGCGACTGAACCCAACACTGCGCGTTTGTCGATCATGGTCTTCCCCCTCTTTGGTGTCGGTATCGCTCCTGCCCCCGACGGTGCGGAACGCTTGTTGCAATCTGTTACCGAAAACCGGATTGGGGGCAATGTTTTTGGCGGTGAATCGGATAATCGCTTCCAACTGATACGCGGATGACACAATCACCAATTGTGACTACGGGCAAACGCGGAAAATAATACCGAAAATCGTCGGTTTGAAGAAATTGAAATTCTCGCCGACCCGCGACCGGCCGTGCCCGCCGCTGGCGCTTGAAGAGATCATCAAGGGCCCGCGGTCGGATTATTCGGGCGCAACACGTTCGACGGAGTGATCAACTACTCGAGGCTCACCAGTTCATACACAGTGTTCTTGAGAAACCCACGGACCTCGACCTTGATGAACATGTAATCGGGGTGGCGGCACCAACATTCTTCCGAGCGCGGCGTGCCGTCGGCGTTGGGGGCCAGCACGAAGCGGTAGTGATGGGCGTCGAACGTGCCGGCCCGCACGGTGACTCTTTCGGGGCCCAGATACTCGATCGTCAGCGGACGGTTCTCCAACCACGGCCCGCTGGCGCCGTTGGGTAAGGGCGAGGACGACCAGGCGCCGGGAAGCGTCTGGATTTTCTCGGGCCTTGCGTGGTCGAATTGGGTCAAGTGCAGCACATCGCAGGTGAGCGGATGAACGCCCAGACTTTGCGCCGGCGTTTCCAGCTTGATCCTTTGCCCGGTGCGGCCCAGGTCGACGTTGTACACTTCAAGCTCGGCCAGTTCGGGCGTGAATCGCATCCAACCCGTGCCCAGGAATTTGCCCTTGACGTGCAAGCGATTGAAGCAGTCGAGCGGGCGCCAATCCGCGCCCATGGTGTAAACCACATCGCGCTGCACTTCGGTGTCGTCGATTTCGCAGTAAGCGCGCAGCGTGTGCTGGCCGTCCTGGCTGTGAGTGAAGGAGAACCACTCGCGGCCCCGTTCGCGGCCATCATCTCCGACGTAAAGAATCTTGCCTTTTTGGTTCCTGGTGATCATGCGCGTGCCCCCAAATGCAACGATCCGCGCGTCGCGAACCGTTCGGTCGATTGTTCCGAAAACGTGTCACGGCGGCAAGCCGCCTGAACCTCGTGAATCTGGCCAAAGGGCCGTCAACGCATAATCGACCAAGCGCGGTTGCCGGGTTGCCCTATGGGCCGGCCAAACTTATTGCCCGTTCAAGACGATGTTTTCGTAGACCGGTACCCGCGTTCTGAGGCGGAAGTCGCCGACCCGATGCGACGTGACCGCCAGGTCGGTGACCTCATACAGGAAGATGGACGGCGCGGTCTCGTGCAACCGTCGCGCCATGCGACGCAGAATGGCCTGACGCGCGTCGATGTCGAATTCCGCCGCCGCCGCATCGAACAGCGGCATGATCTCGCGGTCGCAGAAAAACGGCTGTGGCTTCGCGCAGGAGAAATAGGTCGCCGGGCGAACCGCATCGTAATACGGCGCGCCCTGCCAGGAGGCGGCGAAGAGGTCGACGTCGAACGCGTTGATCGTATACTTGCGCAGCCAATCGGCAAACGGAACCGATCTGACATCGAGAACCACGCCAACGTTTGCCAAATCCTGCTGGACCAGGCCGAGAAACTCGGAGCCGCCGGGCATTCCGTTCACAACGACTTCCGCCGACAGGCGCGTGCCGGGTTTGACGCCCGCCTGCGCCAACAAGTCGCGGGCTTTCTCGGGGTCGAACGCATAGGGCGCGAGGCCGGGATCGTAGCCGAAGGTCATGGGCGTGGCCCCCTGACTGGCGGGCCGCATCCAGCCGCCCATCAAAACGTCGCTGATTCTCTTTTTGTCGACGGCGTGGTTCAACGCCTGCCTGACCCGTTGATCGGCGATCACCGACTGCGGTTTGCCGACAACATTGAACGCCAGCACGAACACTTGCGCTGTCGGCGCGGAAAATACCGGGTAACCCTGCGCCTGTAGGTCCGTCACGCTTTCCGGCGAGAGCCCCATGGCGATATCGACGCGCCGCGACACCAACGATTGAACGCGCGCGGTGTTGTCCGCTGCCACAAAGAACGTCAGCCGCTCTATCCGTGGCTTGCGCCATGACTCCGGCGCCGCCGTCATCTCGATTTTTCCGCCGTCGCCCCAGGTCTTGAGCGTGTACGGTCCCGTGCCCACCGGGCGCTGCGTGAAACCGTCAACGCCGAGTTCGGCCCAGGCCCGCGGCGCCACGATCGACACCGGCGTCAGACGCTTGGGCAAAATCGCGTCAGGGGCGCTGGTGCGGATGTCGACGGTGAACGCGTCGACGACGTCGGCGCCCTCGACATTGGCAATTTCGGCGCCGACCATGGTGCTGCGGCCCTCGGGCCCGAGCAGCCAGTTGATCGTCGCCGCCACTGCCGCCGCATCAAACGCTTCACCGTTGGAGAACACAACGCCGCGACGCAGATGGAAGCGCCAGCGCGTCGGGCTGACCAGTTCCCAGCGCTCGGCCAACGCCGGCTCGAGGTCGCCCGTCTCGGTGGGCGAGACCAGCGGGTCGAACAGCGCGCCCCAGACCACGGACGCCGGCGGGCCGGAAGTTCCGAACGGGTTACCGAGCATCGGCGGCGCTGCCCACGTCGCCACGCGCAGCTCTTGAGTTGGCTGTGCGGCAGGAGATCCCGCCAATGATGTCGCGCAAACCACGACAGCCAGAAGCGCCTGGCCCAGCTTCAATCGGGCTTGGCCGAAGGGCGCGCCGATGCGTAAGCGCGCGAGCGCAACGCTGATCACCGTTTCATTCTCGGCGGCGCGGGAATTGCGGCGACGGGCCGACGTGAATCCTGTTGATTCCTGTTGATTCCTGGGCATCTTGGTCTTGCTCCCCCGCTTGAGCAAGTTCCATTAAGTGTGTGTCCCCGAATTACACCGAATTACAGCGATTTGGTCACTGCGCTTTGGGCGGAGGATTGGCGGGGTCGAACAGCTTGCAGCGTCCGCTCAGGCCGCGTGAAGCGAAGCCGACGCGGTCGGTCTCGGCGCTGCCGAGGGCGCTGCCGATCAGCGTCCATTTTTCGGGCGGGTCATCCGGCGTGCCCTGATACACCTGCAGCCGGAGCAGATCGGTGTAATTGCGTCCCGAGTTCGACGGCCACATGCCCCGGATCAGTTCCATGAACACCGGCCGCGTGCCCTTGGCGTCGGTGATCTGCCAGCGGTAGTGATCGCCGCGATCGTGCATGAGGAAGCCGTTGTTGACCTGATCGGGCACGCCCGCCTCGCGGAAGCTCAGGAAGCATTCGAACGGCCGCGCCTTGCCGAGGCGCCATTCGGTCTGGTCCTCGCGCCCGAAGACGATCTTGCCGCCCGCATCGCGGCCGGCGAACGAGATCCACTGTTCGTTTTCGTTCTGCGTGAACTCCCAGCTGAAGTTCATCTCCTGCCCGGTGCGGCGCGACACGCCCTTGCAGGCACCCGGAACGGTCGCGCCGACGATCTGGTCGCCGCGCAAGCGCCAGAGGATGTCGCAGCCGGCGACCCCTTCGCCCGGTTTGAGATCGGCCGGGGTCAGGCCGTTGAACTTGTCGGGCTGGCCGAGAAGCGCCGCGTATTTCTTCTCATCGACGAACCGGCGCGGCGACATGCGCACCGCTTTGCGGTCGGCATCGACGGACAATATCCAGACCTGGAACTCGGCCATGTCGAGGGCGGTGCGCTTGCCGCCGTTGCGCACCTCGAACAACAGCACATTGTCGCCGACCGCCGGCGCGTCGATGCGGTGATAGGCGCGGTAGATGCGGATATGAATGTCTTTCTCGGGCGTCTTCTGTTCGCGCTCGAAGAACACCTGCGCCGCGTTGTCGTACTCGCCGGGAAGCCACGTCATCAGATTCCTGAGCACGATGCGGAGCTCGGGCGGCGAATTGGTGGCCAAAGCCGGGCCCGCCAGTCCGAACGCGATGGCCAAGACGATGCAAAACCGCATGCTGCGTTCTCCTGTGGGTCAGCGGCGACGCCCCTGTTCGCCTTCCACCGGCCGACCGCAGATTGGCCCGGTCCGGCGACAGTATCGCATCTTACCGCACGGTTCGCGGGCGTCACTGAGAAATCTCATTGCGGTCGCGGCCGGGTTCGCGGCACCCTGACCCGGTCTCGAGAACCGGGGAGGGTGCGATGGCCGGACGCGAATCTCAATTCGATCCCGACGGCACGCGGTTGCCGATCAAGATCGATTCCACCTCGAACGGCGAGTTTTTGCCGCGGCCGTTGTCGCCGGCGGCGCGCGAGGCCAATCGCCGCGCCTTGCTCGACTGCGACGCGGCGGCGCGCAAGCTCGGCAGACACCGTCGCGATTTTCTGATCTCGGCCTCGGGCGCGGCCACCACCCTGATGGCCTTCAACGACGTGGCGGCGGCGACCGGCCAGCGCGGCAGCCGTTACGTGCTGCCGTGGGAGGCGAAGTTCGAGGAAGCGGCCGCCAGCGAGGCCCTCGACGGCGATGAGTTCATCTTCGACATCCAGGGCCATCACGTCGGCACGCTGCAAAGCTGGCGTGAGGGCGGGCCGCTGTACGAGGGGCGGCATCGCTTCCAGATGTTCGCGCCGCAGTACGGCTGCGACTATCGCGGCGCCGACCCCGAACTGGGCCAGATCGACTGCCTCAACGGCGACGCTTATGTGAAGGAGGTGTTCCTCGATAGCGACACCGACATCGCCGTGCTGTCGTTCGGCCCGGCGCCCGGCAACGAGATGATGCCGCAGTACTCGGAAGGCGCGGCGACCGTGAAACTGGTCGAGGCGCTCGGCACCACGCAGCGATTGCTGGTCCACGGCCGCTGCATGCCGACGTATCCAGCCGATCTCGAACAGATGGAAGAGACCGCCGCCAAATGGCCGATCTCGGCGTGGAAGACCTACACCCAGCACGGCCCGGGCGACACCGGGTTCTTCCTCGATGACGATTTGGGCCGCGCCTTCATCGAGAAAATCCGCAAGATCGGCAACAAGCGGCTCGCCGTGCACAAGGGCCTGCCGTTCCTGCAATACAAGGAGAATCTCAAATACGCCGGCAGCCGCGATGTCGGGCCCGCCGCCAAATTGTTCCCCGACGTCACTTTCATGATTTATCACGCGGGCTACGACATGACGAAACCCGAGGGGCCTTATGCCCGGAACTCGGGGTCGGGCGTCGACGATTTGATCACCTCGCTGCTCGATTCCGGCCTTGTCGCCGGCAGCGGGCACAATGTGTACGCCGAACTTGGCAGCACCTGGCGCTATCTGATGCGCGATGCCGATCAGGCGGCGCACGTCATCGGCAAGCTGCTCAAGTATATCGGCCCCGACCGCGTACTGTGGGGGACAGATTCTATCTGGTACGGCTCGCCGCAGGACCAGATCATGGCCTTCCGCGCGTTTCAGATCTCGGACGAGTTTCAGCAGAAATACGGCTACCCCCGGATCACGCCCGAGATCCGGGCCAAGGTGTTCGGCCTCAATGGGGCGGCGGCCTATGGATTGTCGCCCGAGCTGGTGCGGAAATCGACCGCCGTCGACCCCGTCGGCCAGGTGAAGCGCGCCTACGCCGAGGAGCGGGACCCGAGTTTCCTTACCTACGGCCCCAGGAACCGGCGAGAGTTCTTCAAGCTGCTGGCCGAGAGCGAGCGGTGAGCCTGCTCGCGGCGTTGCTGACGTTCGCGAGCACGGCCCACGCCCAACCGCGCACCGACGTGGTCGCGACGCTCTATGCCGAGCACTGCGCGGTGTGCCACGGCGACAATCTGCAAGGCGCGGCGCAGGGCACGCCGTTGATCGGCATCGACCTTGCGGGCGGCGCGACGGTTTCGGCCATCGCCGCCAGCACCGCCAAGGGTTCGACCGCGCGCGGCATGCCGGCGTGGGGCGAGACGCTATCGGCCGATCAGATTCATGCGCTGGCGCTGTTCATCACCGAGCGTCGCCAGGGAACAACG
>VGEM01000150.1 GCA_016869315.1 Alphaproteobacteria bacterium
CCGAACGTCGCCGCCGCGTCGATCACCGCCTTGTAGCCGGCGAGATTGCTTTGCGACGACAGAATGTCCATGGCCTGCGCGCGCGAGATGCGAGGCATCAGTTCAAGCGCGAAGGACGTCACGCCTTTCGATGCGAGCGCATCGGCGAGCGGCTTCGAGGTGAGGGCGTTCATGCTCGCCATCAGGATCAGGCCCGATTTGAGCGAGGAGATTTCGTCGGTGCCCTCGTCCGCTGTCATCGGCCGCTGCACTTTGACGGCGACGTCGGCGCCCGACACGGCCGCCGCCGCATCGGCTGCGATGGTGGCACCTGCCGCCGTGAAGTCGGCATCGGAAATATTGGCGCCGGCGCCGGCGCCGGCCTCAACCACCACTTTGCAACCGAGACCGACGAATTTCTTGACGGTATCGGGCGTCGCCGCGACGCGGGTCTCGCCCGCGCGGCGTTCCTTGAGAACGGCAATTTGCATGTCGGAAAACCCCTGGAAGATCGCGCGCCCTTGATGCCGACAAAGCCCCATGTTGCCAAGGCTTTTGACAGAGTTTTCCACAGGCTTTGTGGGACTGGGACGGTGTGGTCGCAGGGCAAAATTTGGGGTAATTTGTCGATGAGGCCCTCTTGTCGCAGCGCCCCCTCACCCCCCCCGCGCGGGGAAGAGGGTGCGGATCCGCCTTCGCTGCTACGCAGCTTCGGCGGACTGGCACCGAGACCCACCGACGCCTTGGCGAAGGTGGGGCGGAGCGAGGTGGTGAGGGGGATATATCTGTCAATTGCGGTAACCTCTCCTACTTACATCCCCAAAACGAGCCAGCATGCGTACGTTATTCGCGCCCCTCGGTTTGCTCCTCAGCTTTCTCCTGACCGCGACAGGTCCCGCCGCGGCCCGCGACCAATCGGAGCGGCTGTTGTTCGACGTGATGTTCGGCGGCCTGCACATCGCCGACGTCATCGTCGTTCTCGACCAGAACACCGCCACTTATACGGCCGGTATGCAGATGAAGACCCGGGGCGTGATCGACTGGTTCGACGATTTCACCGCCAACATCGAGACTAAGGGTGCGTTTCAAGGCGACGCCGGATTGTTGCAGCCCGTGCCGGCGACCTACCGGCGCGGCTGGGCGAGCCCGGAGGTGGCGGCCGAGATGACCATGGTGTTCGACCCGACCGACCGCATCGGCCGCGGCGCCGACCGGATTTTCGATCCGCGCACTGGGCTCGACCTCAAGGCCGAGGACCTGCCCTGGAATAACCGCCAGCGCCCCATCCCCGTCATCCCGGACGACAAGAAGGCCGGCGCGATCGACCCCATATCCGCATTTGTCGGCGCGCGACGCCTGATTCTCGAAACCGGCCAGCGCGAAGTTCGCATGCCGATCTACGACGGGCGGCGGCGATATGACGTGATCACCACCGTCGGCACGCCGCGCATGCGGACGGTGCGGGACATCGAACGCTCGGTGATCCCGGTCCGCTCGCGGATGGAGCCGGTCTACGGCTTCGAACCGGACGGCGAAGACCGCATGCGCGAGTCCGAGGGCGAGATGTACTTCACCGCCGACGACCGCTTTGTGCCGGTGCAGATTATTTTGGGCAACTCGATGTTCTCAAGCGCGATGAACCTGATCGCGGAGTGCAATGTCGATCCCGCGCCGTGCGAGATCATTGCGCCGGTGACAAAAGCAGAGGACGAAGACCAGAGATTGCTTCCATAGGCACAGCCGGATCATCTGATCGACATTGGCGGTCGGCGGATTCACCCGCATTGCATGGGCGATAAAGAGCCAACTGTCGTTTTGATGTCCGAAATCGCGAGCTGGTCACCAGTCTGGTACAAGACCCAAACCGAGACCGCGAAAAGTGCGCGTGTCTGCGCACTCGATAGAGCTAGTTATGGATACAGCGATCCCGCACCACTGCCGCAAGTTCTCCCCGACGCGGTCATGGACCTGCGCACCACACTCAAAGCCGCGGAAATCCCGGCCCCAGATGTGTTGGCTGGGCACTCGCCTGGAGGGCTCATGGAGGGCTTGAAGCGCGTTGGTTTGCACGGCAATGGCGCAACGAAGTTGCCGATTGGTGTTGCTCGATGCCAGCCCAGCGGCTGACATCCTGACTCTCATAGAGCAGCCGGGCCATGAGAAAGCCTATGGGGAAAACAACTACATCCCCGGAAGGTTGCGTAGCGCGTTAATAGCGGCGAACGGACCGTTAGAAGCGATCAGTCCCGACCACGAACGCCGTGTGGTCGAATTGCCCAGCGACGCTCCGGCAGCACCTCGCGAAATCTTGCCGGAATTCTTCACGGCGCATCGCGCGATGCCGCAGGTCTCTTTGTTTTCTTCGTTGATGTCGGACCGCTATGACACGGCGCCCCGCTTCATGATATTCGTCGTAATGCAGTCGAGGTTGAACTCGAGTCAGGCATGCCTGGAAGGCGATCGCGGACCCGCCTCTGTTCCAAATTCGTTAAATGAAACAAGGTCATATCGTGGGTCTGTGCGGTCCACTGCCGGACCCTCCCGCGGCGTGCAACCGGAGGTTCGTTGGGAGCGTTATGGTTTTTAATCGAAATCAATTATGGTTTAGACTCGAAATCAATGATCCTAACCCTGGGAGGACAAAGGCATGGCAAGAACAATCATTTCGACATTGTTGAGCATAATCCTCATCAGCACGTTTTGGCGCGACGCCACCGCGGCACCGCTGGTGATCGATTTCGAGGACGTGCCGACCGGGGGCACATTTGTCTCGGCGCCAAGCTTGGTCAGCCAAGGTTTTAATTTCGCGCGATCACCCAGCATTGTGAACCCGTTCGGAGGGTTACTTTATGTGCACTTGGACGGCGTCGGATGCAGCCCGATCTGTGCCGCCAATGGCACGCAGACCATGATGCAACCCGGAAATTTCAATTTGGGCGGCGACAAAATTCACATGACCAAAGCGGGCGGCGGCACGTTTGCATTGGCCGGTTTCGATGCCGCGGAACAATACACCGGCGGATTTCCGGAATACAGCGCCGCGTCGATCGACGTTGAATGGTATTTCAACAGTGTTCTCATCGGCGGCACGAGCGTGATTCGCGACTTCATCTGGGACGGCCCCGGCGGTGTCGTAGACTTCCAGTCGGTGGCGTTCAATTCTGCGCTGGCATCGTTGGCCGCCGATCTGATCGTCTTTCGCGGCATTACAGGCGCTGGCAATGGCAATGACGGGTATCAGGTCGACAACCTGCTGGTGGACGACGATGTCGCAGCTGCGCCCACGCCCGCGAGCCTGTCATTGCTGGCTCTCGGGGTGTTCGCCGTGGCCAGCGGTCGCAGCAAGATGCGCGGACGCGCGTCCCTTTAGGTCCACGGCGCGAGTTCTGTAATCCCGCTGGCTGAAACCGGCGTCATTTCATTCTGGGGTAGACGCAGGGCCCTGGCCGCCGGGGACGACCCGGCGGGCCGAACGGCCCATGCTTCCGACGATAATGGCGGCAACGCAAACGCCTCGTATCCATACTTGGCGCAGTACGTCATCCCCAACGGTTATCATTTGCCACCTTGCGCGGTGACCATTTGAGCCGCCAAGCTGGACCTTTCGAAGGAGAGCCCGATGGCCGCGATCGAACCGTGGGATGCGGTCTGCATTCAGGTGCCCGCCACTGTCGTGACCGGCGCCATGGGCCGCGACGAAGCGCGGCACAACATGGCGACCAAGCTCGGGCACATTGAAATCCTGGTGACCAAAGTCGCATCAGATTCGAAGGTGAAGCTGCTGCTGCTGCCCGAGTTCTGCCTGACCGGCGCCAAAAGCAAGGCGACGACGGAGCAGTGGATGGACATCGCCTGCCTGTCGTTCGACGGCCCTGAGATCGCGCGGATGCAACTCTGGGCGCAACGGCACCGGGTTTATCTGGGGGCCCACGGTTATTGTCTGGTGCCGGAATTTCCCGGCCGGTTCTTCAACACGAAGTTTCTGATTTCGCCGTCGGGCGACGTGGTGCTGAAGGCGCATCGCATCCACACCGGCATCGCCACTTCGCCGCACGATATGCTGGCGGAGTTTCTCGACAAAATCGGGCTCGAAGGCCTGTTCCCGGTGGCGAAGACGCCACTCGGAAACCTGGCGATGTTGACGTCAACCGACATCGCCTGGCCCGAGGTGGCGCGCGCCAACACGCTGCGCGACGCGGAAGTGCTGGTGCATCCCGCCAGCGAAAGCGCCAACCTGCGCGAACAGTTGGCCCCGGTGCGCCAGGCGCGCGCGGTCGAGAACATGGCTTATCTGATTTCGTGCAACACCGCCCGCTATGTCAGTTCCGTGGGCTACGCCGGCGCGGCGGGAACGCCGGCGCCAACCGCAGCGGCACCGGCAGAACTACCGGCACCATCCAAGATCATCGACCCCGACGGTAAGATCATCGGCATCGCCAAGGACGGCGAATCGCTCGACTGCCGCGCCACCATCAACGTCGCCGAGGTGCGCAAGCGCCGCGCGGCGCCATCGGGATTGAATTTCCTGGCGAGCCTCCGCACCGAAACCTTCCGCGACATTTACGGCACGCTCAGCTTCTATCCTGCCGACACCTGGCGGGCGGACATCGCCGACTACAACGCCAGGTCTGGCGAGCACGTCAAACAGGCGGTGGCGCGGATGGCGGCGATGGGGATGGTGGGGGAATGATGTGAGCTGGCGTTCGAGGGAATTGAGCGCACAATAATGGCAACTCATCACCGTATTTGCCGAAATTGGTTTAACATCTGAGGTTGTGAGTTCAATCTCGCTCTATTAATGTGCCGCCATGGCGCCGGGGCAACGGACTCTTTTTCATTTGGTGAAATTGGGAGTGGACCGGACTTTTACCTATGAGGGGAGAATTGCCAGACTCGAGTATGGTGCCTTGTTAGTTTGTTGGTTCGCAATTCCCCTGATTCTTGGATCAATCTCAGCGGAAATCACAGACTGGTATCAGGGTAAGGGCGCCTCACTTGGGCCCATGATTGTGCCCGTGGTCGTGACAGCGCTCGTCGCCCGAGGCGTTGGGTTTTTCTCTGGGCTGTTAGCGATATTCGGTTCCGCTTCGGCGTCAATGCAACGAGTTCATGACTTGGGCTGGTCCGGCTGGTGGGCGTTCCTATTGCTGATCCCCGGCATCGGGAGCCTGTTCCCTCTCCTCTTGTTGCTCCGTCGAGGAGAAAGCGGGCCAAACAATTTTGGGGAACCGCCTACGAAAAATTTCTGGGCGGATTCATGATCGGCGCGCAGCGGGGGCGTGTCAGCCAAGCAGGTTGAAAACGATCGAATTACGGTGACCGAATTACGATGACGGTTCACTCGACAAAGCCAGATGCATCATAAACATAATCCTTCAAGCCGCCCCTACAACAAATTCGACACGAGTTTCGTCGAACGGGAACGAGATCCGACAATCGTCGACCCGATCGACCACGCTCGCCTTGAACAAAGGCTTGGAAGATATAGGGACACCAAAATTATTCAAACTCACCACCACCACCGCACCCCTACTTCCCCAACTCCGCATCCGCCAACTCGAACGGATAGGCCGGGCGCCAGAAGTTGGGGACGACGTCGCGGGTGGGAAGCCCGCCGTTGCCGACGGCGATCTGGGTGACCTGGCCGTCGGCGTTGCGGATAAAGGGATCGTAGCGGTACTTGCCCTTGAGATCGCCGGGCTGGGTGTCGCCGGAAAAACGGTACAGCGGAATGCCGCGATAGAGCCACTGGCGTGCGCCTTCTGCCAAATTGTGCAGCGTCCAGTATCCTGACGGCTCGGCGTCCGCCGCCGCCAGGAACGGCGTCCAGTCTTTTTTGCAGGCGTCATCGCAACTGAGGTCGGGCGCGAAGGGCAGCCGGCCCTGGCTGCGGCGCCGATCGCCGCCACGGTGATGGCCGTAGAACGTCATCCGGTTGGCGTCGGTCCAGATCGTGCCGAACGCCGGTGCATGTTCGATACGAAGGCCCGGCGGCGTCGTGTAGGCTTCGATCAGCGCAGCGCTGAACCGGGGATCGACGTTTGCGCCCTTCACCTCACCCGCCGCGGTGTCGCCCTGATAGGTGTACAGCGCGCGGCCCTGGTAGGCCCACTGCCGCGTACCGTCGGGCCGCGCGACCATGGTGAACGCACCGCGCGGGCGCGCCATGGCGGGCGCCGCCAGCGGGCTCCACGCCCGCTCGCACGGCGATTTCAGGCAGCTTTGGCCATCGCGCGCCACGTCACCGTTGAAGGCATACAGCGTCAGACCATCGGAATCCGTCAGCGCGACGCCGTTGGCATCGGCCGAGGCCTTGGCTTCGATGCCATCCGGCAGCGCGACGTCGGCCTCGGGCTTGAACAGCGCGACGCACCAGTCGGTGATTTCGGCGGCGCGGGTCGGCACGCAGGTCTTGATTCCGACGTCCGCGCCGGCGGCCGTTCTGGTCGGCGTATCCATCGACGCATCGCGGGCCACATAGAGCGCGTGACCTTTGTAGACCCACGGACGTGTGGCCGCGGCGCCCTCTTCCGTAACAATCGACCAGTCGCCGAAGGGCTGCGCCATCGGTGGCGCGGCGAGAGGCTCCCAAGCCGCGCGACAATCGCCGGCGCACGCCGCACCGGCAATGTGCGCCAATCGGCCGGCGGTATCGGCATACGCCACAGGCCCCGGAACGGCGACGCCAGCTGGACTGATGAAGCCCTTGGTCGCTTTCAGCAGCACGCCGGGCGGCGTCGCCAGCGGAACGGTGAGCGGCGCTGCCACCGGCGCCGGCGCGGTGTCGAAGCCCTGCTGGCGCACCAACGCCACGCCGCCGATGACGGCGGCGACCACGATCGCAGCGACTGCACCACGACGGGCGGACGGCGTCACGATTGCCTCACACCAAGATTTCGGTGAACACCTTCGAGGTCTCGTTCGATTCCGTACCCCAGGTGCTGATCGGCAGGCCCATCACCTGCTGGGCGGTCAGCCCAACGCGCGACACGGTGTCGCCGGCGGCGGCCAGGTGGTAGCCGGTCTTGATCCGGCCGCTGGCGCTGCCGGCGGTCATGATCGTCATATTATTGATGTTGTGGTTCTTGGCGTAACCGACGTCGCTGCAGGCAAACACTAGGGTTCGATCCAGAAGGGTCCCTGCCCCCTCTTTGATGCCGTCGAGTATCTCGAGCAACACGGCAAAGCCCTTCATGTGCTGGCGGTTGCCCCAGTCGACGTCGGCTTGAAAGCCGAGCGCGAGGTCGTTGGGCTCTTCATGGGTACGCTGGTGATGCCCCTCGCTGCGGCCCGGACGGCGCAGCGCCGGCTGCGACTGGGTGAACAGCGAGTGAAATACCCGGGTCTGGCCGCAGGCCATGGCATGGGCGAGGATCTGGCCGAACAGTTTTTGTGTATCGAGAATGGTGAAAAAGTCGACGTCTGCGTCACCGTCGCCGGGATTGGCCAGAACCGAACAGGACGGCAGCGGCTCGGGCCTTTGCAGTTCGAGCGACAGCTTGTTTTCAAGCTGGCGCAACGACGTGAAATACTCGTCGGCGCGGATGCGATCCGCCGCACCGAGCGTCTTGATCAGAGCCTCACGTTGCTCGGTCACGGCCGACAGCGCGCTGAGGCGGGTCATGACCTCGGGATCCGGCGTGAAGGTCGCGGCGTTGGGGTCGGTGAACCCGGCGCCGAAAATGCGCGTGTACATCGAGAGCGGCGAGACTTCGGTCGGGTTCAGCACGTTGCCGCCACGGGTCGAGAAACTGTCGGTGGCGACCCGGGTGCAGGCAAATTCAAGCGAACGAAACCGGGTCCGCGTGCCGATGTGATCGGCGACCAGGGAATCGATGGTTGGAATCTCGCCGCCAAGATAACCGAGACCGTTGCCGAGGATCGGCGCGGTTCCGGTGAGGACGCCGGCAGCGCCGGTGGAGTGGGTGAAGTTCGGCCGGCCGTCGAGATAGACGTTCATGCCGCTGAAAATGTTGATCTTGTCCCGGAACGGGCTCAACGCCTCCATTTGCGGCGCCATCGCATATCCGGGGCCGATGGTCGCGGGCTCCCACTGCCCTGGCGTCAGACCGCAACCCCAGAACCAGGTCCCGAAACAAGCTGGCGGCGCCTGCCCGGTGGCCGCCAGCACCCTGCCATGGTCGTCGAACATGTCATCGAACAGCGGCAGGCCGACCGTGATCGCCGCTCCGCCCAACATGCCGCGCAACACGCGCCGGCGTTCAACTGATGGCCGTGTCATGGCTGCTCCTTTGTCGGCTCGACATTCGCCGCCGCCTGAATCGGCGCGGGCGAAATCCGGTAAAACGATTCACTGGTGACGATGCGCCGCATCAGTTCCGGCAGGCGATACTTGTCGTCGGCGAACCCGGCGTCGAGCGCCTTCGCCCACGCCATATCCGCGCCGCCGAGAGGACGGCCCAGCGCATAGCTGG
>VGEM01000151.1 GCA_016869315.1 Alphaproteobacteria bacterium
GAGGTAGTAGGGCCTGACGCCATTGGCGACGAGTGCGCGGAAGAGATCCTCGAGCGCGGCTTCCGAGTCGTTGACGCCGGCAAGGAGCACACTGTGCGACAGCAGGATGGCGCCGGCGTGCCTCAGGCGACTGAATGCCGTGCGCGCGCGCTGTGACAGTTCGGCGGCATGATTGCAATGGATCACGACATAGACAGGCTTGCTTGTCGCCATGATGGCCGCGATGAGGCTGTCGTCGATCCGGTCCGGCGACGCCACCGGTACGCGCGTATGGAAGCGGACGACCTGGACGTGATCGATGCGGTCAAGCGCGTTGACGATCTGGACGAGGCGCCGCGGCGACAAAACCAGCGGATCACCGCCGCTCAGGATTACCTCCCAGATCTCGGGACGCCCGTCGATGTAGGCGATGGCCGCAGCAAGTTCGGCATCGGTCAAGGCGCCCGCGGCTGGACCCACCGATTCGCGGCGGAAACAAAAACGGCAATAAACCGCGCAAACCTGAGTTGGCATTAAGAGGGCACGGTCCCGGTACCGGTGAACGATACCCTTCACCGGCATGAAAGGCGCGTCTCCGGTTGGGTCGGCGTTTTCGTGGGGTGCAGTCGCCAGTTCGACCGTCGAAGGCAGATACTGTCGTGCTAAGGGCCCGTCGCGTCCGGTCGCCGCGATATCATCCGCCAACGCCGCCGGTATAGCGATCGCGTACCTTGCTGCAACCCGATCGAGGGCCGGGTCAGCATCGACCAGCCCGGCATTGGCGAGGTGTCTGATCGTCCGAAGCGTGGTTGCTAATGGCGCATTCATGGCGGTCCGGGTCGAAAATGCCGGGACCCTTGACCCAGCGCAAGGCCGTCCACCGCGGCGTTTTATCAACTGAAATCAGGCATAAGTTTATCGGGAGAATCCGCGGATGTCCAAATTCGATCTGGTCGCATCGAACCAGAATCTGGTCATTGATCTATGCGAAGATTCCAAGGAAGCCGAGCAAGTTCGGGTCTGGCGGCGCGATCACGGCTTCACGACGCTGATGGTGCTGGGTGGATCGGTCCTTGATCTGATCGAAGTCAGGCGTGACGCCGCGCACCTGCTCCACCCCAAGCGGATTCTGCACAGCGTCAACGATCCGTGGCTGGTCATTTCAGTCCGCGGCGGCTCGCTGCCGAAACTGGCGCTCGCCGCGAACTGAAACGGGTCGGTTCAGGCCCGGCGCGCGGCCAGCTCCTGCTGAGTCAGGGTCGATTTTTGATCGGTCGGCGTCCGAACCGCGAGCAACGCCGAGGCGACAACGACGACGGTGATCACCGTCATCTCAAGCCCATATTCGGACGGTTTTTCCCAGAACTCGTTCAAGAGGTGCCAGCGGCCTGCGATCTCGATCGTGTTCCAGCAGATGATGGCGGTCGGGATGCCATAGCGGATCGCCGTCGTGACACGCCAGAATTTGATCAGACGGAGGAACAGGAACACCGACCAGAACACGTTGCCGACGAACAGGGCATAGGTCACCGGGTGATGTTCGCCCAGGATCGTTTCGTCGTACATGAACAACAGCATCAGATAGAAGAACCAGACGACGTAAATCGTCTCAAGCGCCGTAATGGCGGCAAAGTTTCTCTCATTTGCCGGATTGGGCTTGCCGGTGCGAAGGCCGGCGTTGCGTTGGAACCACAGGAAGAAATTGCACTTCGTTTCCTTGTTCAAAGTGAAGTACGCGAGTGTCGCGAACATGATGCCGATCGAGGACATCATCACCAGGTACTCGGCCTTGGTGGTAATTTCGCCCGGCTTGCTGGGGTCCATCAGGTCGGGGACATTCAGCACGTTGCCCGACCATACGAACGAAAACTCGACCCAGCCCGTCCATAAGAAGGTGCCGGCCCAGAAGCCCAGCCAGGTCGCGGTCACTTCGTTGGCGCTGCGCATGCCAATGAACAGCATGATCGCGCCAACCAGTCCCATCACAAACGCGGACTGGTAGATGTATTCCTCGCCGAAAAAGCTCTCCATCACGATCATGACGGTATGGCCCAGCGCCTGGACTACTAGCACGATGAAGAACGCGAGCAGGCCGACAAACGGCGGGCGGTAAAAGATTCGGGCAAATGCCGACTGAGATTGAGAGGCGGGGGCGGCAAGATCGCTCATCGCGGATTCCTCGTTGTTAGCGTTGTTGAGGGCAGGTGGACCGAGGGCTGCAAGATACATGGCTCCGGCCGGCGAAAGCCAGAACAAGCGTGTGACATCAGTGTGACCGACGGCAACGACGCGCAACTGTCGAACAAAAAGACCGCCCTATGACCGCATCCGTACGCGCCCGCTTGTCGCGTCCATGCGACGCCGCCATTTTCGTTGCGACGCGAGACAGCCCGAGGCCATGTCCACGGGAACCTGGGGGAGTTTTTCATGATTGTTGTCCAAACACCCTGGTCGGCCCGCAATCCAGCCGACCTTGGAGCCGTGCTGAGCGAGGCGCGGCGAACCCTGGTCGCCGAACGGCCCGTGATCGCGGTGTTGCCGCATGCGGACGGGCGCGAACAAGACGCGCCGGCCGAGGCCGAATTGCTTGCGGCCCTGAGCCAACTCGCAAAGCAGAATGACGTCTTTATTGGGGCGTCGTCTTTTGTGCGCTGCTCCGGCGATCCGGCGCCGCGTACCGTTGGGTATCTGATTGGGCCCGACGGCAACACATTGCTTCGCGCGCCAAAGGTTCTGCCCGACATCGTCGAAGGGTTTACGGACACGATTGCCGATACGTTCAAGGAATCTGAATTCAAATCGGTCGCAACCCCCGCCGGACGAATCGGTCTCCTATGTGGCGAAGACGTGCTGCAGCCGCAGCTGGTCCGCGCGGCCGTCTTGGCCGGCACCGAAATTCTTCTCAATCCGGCGCGCGAACGTCGCGACCAACTGTTTGAATCGCGAATGGCGGCGCGGCAGGCGCGCGCCTATGAAAACGTCATCTACATCGCGACGGCGTCGGCGACCGCCGTCAATCGCGGCAACGTCTCGATCAAACTGCCGCCGGCATCGATGGTCGCCGAATGGTGGGGCACAAAAGTGGCGGGCGGAGGAGAAGAGTCGTTCTTTACCGCCGACGTCGATCTCGAGACGCTGCGCCGCCGCCGCCAGGAACCCATGGGCAACTTACCCGCGATCGTCCGGACCGGCGTCTATGGCCCGGGCTATCGCGATAGGGCGGGGCCGGCAAAGGCATCACCGCAATCGCGCGACGCATGGATCGCGGAGGCAAAGGCGCGCATTTCCGCGCAGGTGAAGGAGCCGACGGCGCCGAAACCGATCGACCGTTACGAAGTCGCGTTGTGCCAATGCATTTCCCAAGGCTCGATCAAACCCGACCAATTGCTCGACAACCGCTGGCGCAATCTGGAAACCGCGATCGATGTCGTCAATTGGGTGGCGCGTTCCCCGGCGGTGAAGCTGGTTGTGTTCCCCGAGTTTTTCCTCACCGGCGCAGCGAGCCCCTTGGGCAGCCGGTCGTCGCACATCGCCCATCTGATCGGCATTTCGTTTCCAGGTCGCGAGGCCGACCGCCTCGCCAAGTTCGCCCAGGATACCAAGAGCTACGTTGCCGGAGGTGTGTTCGAATTCGATCCGGCCTGGCCGGGACGGTTCTTCAACAGCGCTTTCATTTTCGACGACAACGGCAATCTGATTCACCTTTACCACAAGATCCACTGCGCTGACGTATTTGGCACGCTGCCCGATACGACGCCCGGCAGCATCTACGACCAGTACGTCCAGAAGTACGGCTATGACCACCTGTTCCCGGTGGTCGACACGCCGATCGGTCGGCTTGCCACCAAGATCTGCTTCGACATGAACTTCCCCGAGACGGCGCGCGGCATGGCGACGCGCGGCGCCGAAGTGATCATTCATCCGACCTCCGAGCCGCACAACATACGCCGCCGCGCTTGGGACATCGGCCGGCATACCCGTGCCTTCGAGAACTCGGCCTACATTGTCACCTGTGGTCACGGCGGCGAAATTCGCGCCCACAGTCAGCAGCAGCTGACCTTCATGAACCGCGGCTTCAGCAAAGTCGTCAACTACGACGGTACGCTGCAGGTGGTGGCCGATGGTCCCGGCGCGCTACCGCTGCAAGGCTCGATCGATCTCAAGGCGCTGCGCACGGCCCGTCGCAATGCCAAGGCGAATCTGCTGATCTGGGACGACCCGGTGGTTTATCAGGCCGCCTACAATGCCGGCCGCGGTCTTCCCAATAACCTGTGGGCCGGCGATCCAGTCGTGAACCCCTACGAGCAGATGGCGCAGATCAAGGCGGTGATCGAAAGCTATAATCGTGATGGGGTTTACACCCTGCCGGTCGGCGCCGCCGTGGCCAATCAGAACCTCGACAACTCGCGTAGCGCGGCGATGGCGTAATTCGGTCGCCAACGTGACTTTGCGGCCGGCCGTCAGAAGCGGCAGCCGCCGGAAAACAACGTCTGGGTATTCCCGGCGACCCAGATGGCTCCGGTTTGGTCCTGCTCGATCGAGAGACGGCCGACACGGCCGATCGCTGTTCCCTGGGCCGCCACATACTGATGGCGCGCGCGACCCGAGCCAATCAGCCATTGCGCCATAGAGGCATTGAGGCTGCCCGTAATCGGATCCTCAACGAGCCCGCCATACTGGTTGCTGAAGATCGCGCGCAGCTCCCAATCGATCGGGCTTCCGGCGGGATGCGGGCCAACCACGCCGATCTCCATGCGCTGTGGGTAGGATCCGACAGGCCGAATCGCCAAGACGGCCTCCGCCTATTGCAAGAGCACTCCTAGCCAACCAGGTCCATTGTCGACCCAGTTGGCGTCGACAACCGCACGTCTGTCGATCCGCAGGACGTCGAGCGCCTTGGCAAGTTCCTTCTCGTCGACCGGCCCGGAACGAATCAAAGGCGGCGCCGCAAACGCCAGACCTCTTTCGTTCTGCCGAATCGACACCCGTCCGATGCCGCACTACTGAGTGATTTTCGGTCCTTTTGGCTTTCCGCCGCTTGTCAGCCATGCACGGCATGTACCAAGCGTCGGGTGCCCGGCGAACGGTAGTTCCCGGTCAGGCGTAAAAATTCGCACGCGAAAGTCCGCCTTGGGATCGGTTGGCGGCAATAAGAATGCTGTCTCTGACAGATTCATCCAGCGGGTGATGTCTTGCATCTCGTCCGTCGAGAGCGTTTCGGCATCGGAAATGACGGCGAGAGGATTCCCCTTGAATTTTTCCCCGCCGAATACGTCGATGAGTTGAAATCGAGTCATTTGTCCTCACACGCGTTCAGTTCACGTCACGCCATTCGCACTTTCGACCGCGCGGCGATGGCCTAAGCGAGCAGGGGCCGACCGCATGGGCCGCCGATCAACCAGGCGCCGGATGGCCATGCTTGTAGTGTTGGCATCACCTCGGCAACGGTTGGCGCCAGCGACGCGATCAGCAGCAGCGCCATCGCGATATTGAAGGTGCGGTGCGCGCGCGAACTGCTGAGCATTTGTTTTAGGGCGGCGCCAAACGCCGTCCAGGTCGAGCTGCAGGGTAGGCCGACGGCAAGGAACATGCCCGCGATCAGCACAACACTGCCGATCAGTTCGCCCTGGGTTGCATAGGTCGCGAATGCGCCGAAGGACATGGTCCAGGCTTTGACGTTGACGGCCTGAAACGTGATCGCTTCGAAAAACGTCATCGGACGGGACGTCGCGCCTTCGCCGCCCATCCCTGTGCCGTCGCAAAGCGATAGGCGAGGTACAGCAAATAGAGCGTGCCGACGACCTGCAGGGCGCCATGCAGGGCCGGGCTCTCGGATATCAGGCTGCCGAGGCCAAGACCGACCAGGACGTTCATGAGGCCAAATCCGACGCTGACCCCGGCGATGTGCGGCAGCGTGCGGCGAAAGCCGAAGTTAGCGCCCGAAGCCATCAGCATGATGTTGTTGGGGCCGGGCGTTATCGAGGTCACCGCGGCAAATAGCGCAAGGCCCGGCAGTAAAGAGAGTGTCATGACGCGACCCTCCTTGTGGTCGGCGCCCTCAATAAATGTCTTGATTGTCACTATGATAATACAAGCAAACTCCTCATGGCGTCCCAGGCTGTCGAAAGCGGATGGGGCGCTGCACCAGCAGTTGGTTGAAGCACTGGCGCGCGATATCGGGCGCGGGGTGCTGGCGGCGGGCTCTCGCATGCCGACCCATCGCGCGCTGGCGTACGACTTGAAACTCGGTCTCGGCACCGTGACGCGGGCTTACCGCGAGGCCGAAGCGCGCGGTTTGCTGACGTCGCATGTCGGGCGCGGCACCTTTGTTGCGGATGCCGCGCTGGCGCGCTCCCCCAATGCGCCGATCTATCTGTCGCACAATCTCGGGCCGGTTGGTCCCGCCGCGTCCCGCCTCAATGATGTCTTTGCCCGCCTCGCCAAACGGCGAGATCTCGCTGACGAGCTTGGCTACGCGCCGCCGGCGGGTCCCGAGGCGCACCGTCACGCCGGCGCTGCGTGGCTCGGGCGGACGGCCTCGGTCGGCAATCTCGACTGGGCGCGACTTCTTGTCTGCGGCGGCGCGCAGCAGGCCATGGCGATGGCGTTTCAAATCCTGTGCCGGCCCGGCGATGTCATCCTGACCGAAGCGGCGACCTTCGTTGGAACCAAACTGTTGGCCGAGCAGATGGGGTACCGGCTGCACGGTGTCGCGCTCGACGACCAAGGAATGCGTCCCGACAGCCTGGCCGACGTCGCCAAGAAAACCGGGGCGCGGGTCGCTTACATCGTGCCGACGTTTCAAAATCCGACCGGACGGATCATGGGCCTTCGGCGTCGCGAGGAGATCGCCCACGTTGCCCGCGCACATGGCATCGATATCGTCGAGGATGATATCTACGCGCCCTTTGCCGCTGGGCCTGCCCATCCGAGCCTATCGACATTCGCGCCTGAGCGGACGTTCTATGTGACCAGCGTCTCCAAGGTTCTCGGTCCGGGGCTGAGGGCGGGATATTTGCTGGCGCCCGACGATGCGCGTTTCGAATCCCTGTCGCGGGTGGCGCGCGCCATTTCCTACTCGCCGCCGGCCCTGGGCAGCTTGATCGCCACACTCTGGATCAATGACGGCACCGCCGACCAAATTCGAGACGAGGCGCGGGCCGAGATTGTTGCGCGCCGATCGCTGGCCGCGCGCATTCTTGGCGACGCCGTCGAAATGGGTCGCGACAATTCGCCCCATGTCTGGCTGCCGATGCCCGAGCTGGACGCCGAGCGGCTGGCCGCCGCGACGGCGCGCGAAGGCGTTCAGGTCACGCCGCCGACCGCGATGATCACAGATTCAGTCTTGATTTCGGGTGTGCGGCTTTGTCTGGGCGCCTGCGAAGATCGCGCCGGTATCGAACGCGGCCTGAGTATCGTCGCGGCCAGCCTGCGCAAGCAGACGCTCCCGAACGCCATGAACGTGATCTGATCCTGGCTACGGCGTACGGCTCGTCAGCGACACCGCCCACGCCGCCAGAAACGCCAGCGGCATCGCAAATACCGTTGGGTATTGGTATGGCACCAATGGTGCGGCGTATCCGAGGACAGCGACCCACACGTTCGGGCCGGCGATGATACCGCCGAGGGCGGCAACGAGGCCGATACTGCCGCCCCATAGCGCGCCCCTGATCGTAAGGCCGGGCCAGAATAGCGTCAGCAAGAGCACGGGAAACGTGGCGCTGGCCGCGACCGAGAACGCCGTGACAACCAAGAACGTGATGTTCTGACTCTTGAAAGCGATGCTGAGCGCAATGCAGACAGCACCGAAAATCAAGGCGCCGATCCGCGAGACCCTGATCTCGGTTTTTTCGTCGGCCGCCCCACGGCGCAGCAGATTGGCGTAGATATCGTGCGACACCGTGGCCGCGGCGGCGAGGGTCAGACCCGACACGACCGCCAGAATGGTGGCGAAGGCGACGGCGGCGATGAACCCGAGAAACAATTCGCCGCCGAGCGCGCGGGCAAGGTACAGCGAAGCCATATTTGAGCCGCCCCTGAGCTGACCTTGGGCATCGACGTAGGTCGAATCACCCCACAGCACCGCGACCGCGCCGTATCCAATCACTAGCACGACGCACATGAAGAACCCGATCAGGCCCGTCGCCCAGGCCACCGACCGGCGTGCTTCGCGCGCGTCGGGCACGGTGAAGAATCGCATCATGATGTGGGGCAGGCCGGCGGGGCCGAAGACCAGCGTCAGGCCCAACGACAGAGCGGCTATGGGTCCGGTAATCAGCGTGCTCGGCGCGAGGAGCGCGGTACCAGAAGGGTGCTTCGCGGCCGCTGTCGCCAGCAGCGCCGGGAAGTCAAAATCGAAATTTGCCAAAGTCCAAACGGCGAGAGCCGTGCCGCCGACGAGCAGGATGCCGGCCTTGATCACTTGGAT
>VGEM01000152.1 GCA_016869315.1 Alphaproteobacteria bacterium
TCATCGCGGCAAGGGACTCGCGCAGTGGCTGATGAAGACTATCCGGGCGCAGCCCCAATTCCGAGGATTACGCCGGTGGTTGCTGGCCACCCGTGACGCGCATGGCCTTTACGCGAAACTTGGTTTCACGCCGGTTGACACAACGCGTTTCATGGAAATTCTCGATCCAAGGCCGTACGTGTAACGGCGGTGACGCAGTAAGTTCTCTAGCTTCGGAATATGCCGGACGCTGCGCAACGCCATTGAATGTCATGCCGGGCTTGACCCGGCATCCATCGGACAGCGAGAGCGACTGCGACAATCAATCGATGGTCCCCGGCTAAAGGCCGGGGTGACCCTGAGTGAGTGGATCGGTCAGTGACAGTGAAAACTGGTATTAATTACGCGCCTAGGGTCGTTTGACTGTCGGGTCGACCGACGCCCACGTCTTGTTGGCGTAGGTGGGATTGCCGATACAGTCGACGGTGAGCTGGGCGAGATCAATGTATTGAATCACGCCCAGCACGGTGCGGTCTTCCGTCAGGGACGCTTTTCCGGTGGCAGGCTTGCCGTACCAGTTGACGCTGCCAATGCGGATAATCACATACGCCAGCCCGCTGGCCTTTATGTTTTCCTCGGCGATGAGACGCTCGGCATGGACCACTTTCGTGCGTTCGCGCGCTTCGGGCGTGTAGGCCCCCGCGCTGTCGCCAACGCCGACCGAGCTCAGGTAAATCAGTTCCTTGACGCCGGCTTTCTTCGCCGCGGCGGTGATATTGATCTGCGTGTTGGCCCAGAACCCCCACGCGTCCCGCGGCCGGCTCAGTGCGTTGTTGACGGCGCGCGGCCTGGCCTTCATCACCGCCGCGTCGACATCGGCTGCGACCAGCGCATCTCCGGTGAGAACGCTGACGTTCACGCCTTCAAGGCGCTTACGATCGGAATTGGCGCGAACCATGACGCTGACGGTTTCGCCTTTGGCGGCGAGCAATTTGGCGATATCGGATCCAGCCTGTCCGGCTCCGCCAATGACCATCACGCCATCGGGCTTGATGTCTTGGGCCATCGTCGGCGTCACCGGGCCAACCGCGATGACGAATCCGGCGGCAATGGCGAGTACGATCTTTCTCTTGGCACATCCCTTGCGGTTGACGGTTTCTCCAAGGCGATCTTGCGCGAGGCGCGCATGCGGCTCAAGCCCGGCGCACTTTGAATCTCGGCGCTGCGGGAGCGGCGACGCCGACGCCGGCTCAAATCATCTGAAAGCCGCCGCCAGCCCGATAGCTTCCGTAATGCGCGGCGACGGCGCGGGCGACTTGGCTGATGCCTTCGGGCAATTGGTCGAGCGGGAAGAATCCGAAGGCGATGTTTTCGGGATCCGCCAGCCGAATGTCCCCGGTCCACGATTTGGTGCAAAAGCATGCGCCGACGTTTTGCACCGTGTCGCCATTGGGATACGTCATGGTGGCGAGGCCGGGCGATGAGACGATGCCGAAGCACGTCAGGGCCCCGACGGTTATGCCGAGTTCTTCGGCGCACTCGCGCCCTGCCGTTTGCTCGATCGCTTCGCCTTCGTCGACAAAGCCCGCCGGAAACTGCCAGCGGCCGTCATACGCACGCCGCACCATCAGCACATGGCCGGCACCGTTCTCAACGACGACGCCGGCACTGGGCCAGATCAGAAGACCCGGCCCCCACGCCCGTCGAATGCGTCCAAGTAGCGTGTCGGCGAATGGCCGGACGTTCACCGCGCCTCGGCGCGCGGCGCGGGATCGTCCTGCATCGGCAGACCCCAGTTCGGATTGAACTCGTTCTTGGTGCTGATGCCGAGCGCGGTGGCGTCCATGATGAAAGTCTTCAGGTTCGACATGAATCCGCGACCGGTCGAGCGCGCGAAAACGAGTTTCTTGCCGTGGGGCGAAATTGCCGGCAGGCCGTCGAAACCGTCATGGAAGGTCAGGCGCTTGGGCGGCGTTCCGGCGAGATCGCCGAGGTAGACGTCCCAGTTGTTCTTTTCCTTGTCGGTGACCCGAACGAAAATGTAATGGCGGCCGTCGGGCGCGGGAAACGGGGCCCAGTTCATATCGCCGTCGTAGGTGTAGCGCCGCCAGTCGGTGCCATCGGTCTTGATGGTGAACACCGTCATCGGCGTCGGGCGCACCTTGCCGTATTCGCTCTGGCGCCAGGCGCGGAACATGATGCGGTCATCGCCCGGCAGGAAAAATGGCGCGCCTTCCTGCCAGTCGGGGGTGTTGGTCAGCCGCCGCTCGCCGGTGCCGTCGGCATTCATGATCCATAGGTCCATTTTTCCATTGATCATGCGACCGAATACGAGCTTCTTGCCGTCGTGCGATACCGATACTTCGGCCTCATAGTCCTTGTTATTGGTCAGGCGTTTGACGTTTTTGCCGTCGATGTCGGCGGTGTAGAGTTCGGCGCCTTGCGGATAATCGTTCTGATCCGACCAGTTGCCGACCGGCATGTCCATGTTGTCGCGGGTCGAGGTGTACACAACCCGTTTGCCGTCGGGGAAAATGTACGAGCAGGCATCCTGACCGTGGTCGTTGACCCGCCAGAATTTCGAGCCGTCGTCCATGAACACATAGGTCAACGCGCCGTTGGTGCCGAGCGACGTCTTCTTGGCGGCTGGATCGCGGGTCTGGGCGATCAGGTGCTTCGAATCCTTGCCGTAATAGGCTTCGGCGGCTTCAGGGATGTTCGGGACCATATACGACGGCAACTCGGTGCCGGTGGTGATGGGCGCCATGGCGACCCGGCGCTGTTCGAGCGTCATGCCCGCAAGCGGATCGAATCCTCCCGAGCCAGACTTCATCATGCCATCGGCGCACGCGGCGAGGCCGAACGCGGCCATCGCCGCCACTGAAATGGTACTGACGTTCATGGTAGCCCTCCCTGTCTTTCTGCGGTCATTACGATGGAAAGCGCTCGACTTGGCAAGCGTCCCTGGCGCAAAATTTTGCCTCTTGGAACGTGGAACCAACATGAAAAATATCATCCTTGCAGCCCTCGCCGTCTCCGTGGCGTCGTTCGCGAACGCTGCCGACAACGCCCCTCCCAAATCGTTCAAAGACTGCGAGACCTGTCCCGAGATGGTGGTACTACCCGCGGGCAAAGCCATTCTTGGCGGCGAACCATGGGATCAGGATCAACGAGCGACCTGGGGTCGAACGCGCGAGGTCAATATTCGTTATTCGTTTGCCGTGGCGAAAAAAGAGATCACACGGGCACAGTATCGCGAATTCGTGCGCGCGACCGGCTACGTCAGCGCGACAACATCGTGCAACACCTGGGGGTTCAATCGCATTCTCGGCCAAACCGAGGGCTATACGTGGGACAATCCCGGTTACGCCCAGCGCGAAGATCACCCGGTGGTGTGTGTCAGCTGGCAGGATGCGACGGCTTTTGTGCAGTGGCTGGCGGCCAAGACCGGAAAAACCTACCGCCTGCTGTCGTCCACCGAATTTGAGTACGCGGCGCGCGCCGGAACGCGGGGCCCCTGGTTCTGGGGGGCCGATGGCACCAAGGCCTGCGAATTTGCCAATGTCGCCGACGATAACTGGAGGCGGCTCTATTCGTTCGCGCCGCCGTTCGCGTGCAACGACAATTGGGAGCGCACCGCCCCCGTCGGTTCGTACAAACCAAACGGATATGGTCTGCACGACATGCTTGGCAACGCCTGGGAATGGACCGAGGATTGCTTCCATGACAACCTCGATCGCATCCCGACGGATGGCTCGCCATGGCTTGAAGCCGACGGCGGCGATTGCTCGGCGCGGACTCCGCGCGGCGGATCGTGGGCGTCCGGCACCGATTGGCTCAAAGCGACCAGTCAGTCGAAAGACCCTGCCGTGTACCATAGTCAGCTGCTGGGATTCCGCGTCGCGCTGACCATGCCGAAGTAGTTCGAGGAGGCCCGCATGTTCATCAATTTCTGGTATCCGGCTGCGACCAGCGCCGATCTCACCGACAAGCCGGTGAAGGTTCGGATGCTGGGCCAGCACGTTATGTTGTTCCGCGACAGCGCGGGCAAGGCGCACTGCCTATCGAACGTTTGCACCCATCGTGGCGGAAATCTCGCCGGCGGCAAGATTCACGGCGATTGCATCGCCTGCCCGTATCACGGCTGGCAATTCAACGGTTCCGGCGAGTGCGTGAAGATTCCGTCCATCGGAAAAGACGGAAAGATTCCGGCACGCACGCGGATCGATGCCTACCCGGTCGAGGAGCGTTACGGCCTTGTGTTCGCTTTTCTGGGCGACGCGCCGGAAGCCGAGCGCACGCCGATCATGGAGATCAAGGAGTACGGCCAGCCGGGCTGGCGTTCGACCATCCAGCATTGGGAGTGGGCGATCGATTACAAGCGTTCGGTCGAAAACGGCATCGATTCCGCACATAACGAATTTGTGCATCCGACACACGGCTTCTCGGGCGCGCGCGAAGACTACAAGCTCAACGAACCCGAGATGTGGACGGACGCCTGGGGCACCGGCATGCGCAATCGCCGTCTGGCGCCGCCCTTGAAGGACGAAAAGATGCGCGAGGCCTCGGGCCGTTACGACAATGCCGTGGTCGAGAGCTCCACCGGGCATCATGGCTGCGCCTCGGTATGGACGCATATTCATCCGACGCCAAAGACCTTCATCCATCAGTATCTGTTCGAATGCCCGATGGATGCCGGCCGCACATCGATCTATCTCATCAATCTCCGCAACTTCCTCGACGATCCGGTCCACGACGGGCGGATGATGGAGCGCAACGAAGTGGTTGCCTTCCAGGATCGCGACATTCTGACGGCCTTGGAGCCGACGCTGACACCGCACAACATGACCCGTGAGTCGTTTGTGATTCACGACAAGACGATCGCGCGTTATCGCCAGTGGTTGGACGAGTGGCAGTCGCGCGGGTGGCGCATCGATATCGAGAAAGTGGAACGCGACCGCCAGACCGTGGCCTATGCGATTCCGTCGCCGGCGCGCCGATTGCACAAGGGTTGGGTGCTGGATGCGGTGCCTTTGCTGCCGGCGGCGGCGAAGGCCGCGGCCGAGTAAATTTCGAGAGATTTGACCTGAGTCAATTCGGGGCTCGCGACAGCGAGGCATGGTGGCCTGGTCGTCGCGTCTTCCCCAGGCTTCCCCGACGCGGCGATCTCCAGCGGCAGATTCCTCACCGGGTCTGCCGCTGAGCGTTTATGGGTATTATCTCGGCGCGTCCGGGGGTGTGGTATCGATAAAGCGATCGATCAACCATCGGCCATCGGTCTGTTTTTTGAACACCGTCAGATTGATCCGACTCTCGGTAAACGCAGGCGGCGATTTATCGCCGGACGCGGCGCCGGGCCGCGGCATGCCGGTCAATGAATTCTCGCTGATCATCACCGCGGTATCGCCCGACACATTGACATTCAACACCTTGGCCGATGAAACCATCGTGTAAAATTTCATGGCTGGCGCAAAGTAAGCGGCGATAGCGGCGCGCCCGACCGCCGGTGGCCGACGGGGCGAGATATGCCAGGCGTCGTCGGTGTAATTCGCCGCCAGCGCGTCGATGTCGGCGGCATTATAGGCGTCGATCACCGCCTGCTTGCGAGCGCTCAGATCCGCGGCCACATCGGCGCGCGCCGGCAGCGTCATCGCAAGCGCGGCCAGCAAATAAGGTACAATCCTCACGTCACCCTTCGATTCAAATGGCGCCGAGGATTTCGAAAGCGGCGCGTTCGCCCGATTCGAGCGCGCCTTCAAGGCCGCGGGTCGAATCGGCGGTGTGTTCGCCGCAGAAGAAGACGCCGTGGTGCGGCTTCGCCATGTTGGCCTTGAAGCGCGCGATCATGCCGGGACGCCAGTAGGCGTACATGCCGCCGGCGTAAGGGTCGTTCACCCAACTCCAGGCTTTGACCATCTTCACCTTGCCCTTGGTCGACGGTCTCACGGCGTTAAGGGCGTCGACGTAGGCGGCGCTGGCAGCTTCGATCGGCTGGCGGTTGAGCCACATCGCCTGCTTGCCGGTCGTGAACGCGTAAAGGCCGACAATGTCGTTGCCGCTTCTGACCGGCGAGGCGCGGCCCAGCAGTCCGTCGGACCAGATGCCGATCGGCATGGTGTCCTCTTCCCAGAACTTTCCCTCGACGGCGAGATAAGCGTGCCAGCAGGTCCCGTAGGGCAACGTGTTGACCGCCTCGGCTTGAGCGCCTTCAAGACCGGGGTCAAAGGCGACAAAGCGCAGCGCCGAGAACGGCAGCGAGACCAACGCCGCCTTGCCCGTGAACGTACGGCCCTCCTGGGTGACGACGTCAACGCCGCCGTCGATGGCGCGCACGGCTTTCACGGGCGCGTTGAGAACGACGTCGCCTTTGAGCGAAGCGCGCATCGCTTCGGGCAGGCGCTGATTGCCACCGTCGATGTCCCAAAATTGCGGTCCCTGACCCGAGGCTTGCGACTTGGCGAAGTTCCAGACGTGGAACATATGGACCGACGACAGATCGTGCGGCGTGTGTCCATAGCCGGGGTTGGCCCCGAGACCAAGATCGATCGCCGCCTGGGAGTGCCCTTTTTTGAGGAACAGTTCTTGCAACGAGACGTCGTCCTTGGTGATGGCGGGGTCGCCCCAGGAATCGAGATCGTCGAAGGTCTTGTAGCGGTCGAGCATCCGGAACCTAAATCCGTCCGGCGCGAGCGCCTTGTCTTCGGCCTTGAACGGATTGAAGGGGTGGGTCGCCCAGTCCTTGCGGGCGATGATCTTGCCGCGGATGTTGTAAACCCAGCTCAGAATCTCGGAGCGACCGTCGTTCTGCTCGGGTGTGCGCTTGATGTTGAAGCGATCGCACCAGTCGAGGAAGCGCGCGTACATCGCGCCGACCGACGAGCCGCCCGCTTCAGGGCGGCCGGGCAGGTCGGTCAGGGTGCAGCAACGGCCTCCGACGCGATTCTTGGCCTCGAGCACAACAACTTTTTTGCCTTGCTCTTCGAGGATGCAGGCGGCGATCAGGCCCGACAGGCCGGCGCCGACGATGACGACATCGACATCCTTGCCCTGCGCCCGTGCTTTCTTGGCGCCAAGCGCGAGGCCGGCCCGCGCCACCAATCCTAGCGACGACCTTCTGTTAATATGTTGATGTAAAATCATATTTCACCTATAAAATAGGGTCGTACCCTATTTATTGTCCGACTTACTGGTCGCGGGCGATGCGGAAGCCGAAATAGACGGCGTGGCGTTCGATCGGATCGCGGCCGGGCCAGGCGATGCGGTTGCGCTCGGGCGCCGAGTTCCATCCGCCGCCACGGGTGCCACGGTTTTCGCAGCCACCATCCCACACCCAGGCGCGGCCGTCCTTAGGCCGGCCCTGGTGCGAGCCGGCGTAGCAATCCTCGACCCACTCCCACACGTTGCCGATCATGTCGTGAAGACCGAACGCATTGGGTTTGAACTTGCCGACCGGCGCGACGTCGGCGTAGCCGTCCTTGCACGCGGCGAAGGTCCACGGGAACGGATACTTTTCCTTGGACGAAATATCGAAGGTATTCGCGAAGTCGCAGGCGTCGTCGGGCGAATCGCCCCAGAAGCGAAGCGTAGTGGAGCCGGCACGGGCAGCGTATTCCCACTCGGATTCCGTAGGAAGACGATAGGTCTTGCCGGCCTTCTTCGACAGCCAGGCAAGGTACGCCTTGGCGTCGAGCCAGCTGACGCAGGCAACGGCGTCGTTGGGCGATGGGTTGCGCGGCTGATAGGGGTTCTGCCACGAAGCATCGGGCTTCTCGACAAACTCGTTGTCCCATACGCGACAGCCAAGCTTGACCTGATAGTTGGTCTCTTTGACGAACTCGGCAAACTGGCCGTGGGTCACTTCGGTGCGCCCCATCAGAAACCCGCGCGCGATCTTGACCTTCACCTGCGGACCTTCGCCGCGCATCATGTCGGCATCGCCCGGGCCGGGATCGGTGCCCATCAAGAAATCGCCGGGCGGGATCGCGATCAACTCCGGACACGTCGGGCAATCTTTGATCGGCGCCGGCGCCTGCGCGCGCACCATGCCGGAGCCGAGAACGACGCTGACGCAGAGAGTTAATGATATGGCTTTCATGTTACTTCTCTCTCAAAAATAGGGCGTACCCTATTTAATCTCAGAGGGGTCGAGATCGCGGGCGATGCGGAAACCGACGTCGCTTGAACGGTAGTCGGCGGCTGCCGCGTTGCGCTTGGCCGAGCGTGCGTCGAACGGCCGGCTCGACCACGCGCCGCCGCGAAGGCCGCGCTTCTCGCAACCGCCTTCCCACACCCAGACCGAGCCGTCAGGTGGACGGCCCCAGTAGCTCGCGGTGTAGCAATCGCCGACCCATTCCCAGGCATTGCCGATCATGTCGTGGAGGCCGAACGCATTGGGCTTGAA
>VGEM01000153.1 GCA_016869315.1 Alphaproteobacteria bacterium
CGCTTCAGTATCGGTTTGCTGGGCTCTTCGGCTACGCTCGGTATTCTGCTGCCGCCCAGTCTTGCGCTTATCATTTACGGCTTGGTCACAATGGCGCCAATCCCCAAGTTGTTCCTGGCTGGCCTGGTCCCGGCGGCCATCCAGGCCATGCTGTTCTGCGCATTGATTGCCTACCGGACACGCGACCTCCCCGTCGCATTTACATCAATCGTTTCGCTGACTCAGCGGTCGGCTATCACCGCTAAGGCCTGGCCCGCGTTTGCTATGCCCTTCGTCGCGCTCGGCGGCATCTACACGGGCGTTGTCACACTAAGCGAAGCCTCCGCGCTCGCCGCATTCACCGCCATGGCAATCAGTTGGGCTACCGGCGCGGTGAGGGGGATGGCCGTGATCGAGACCATCGGCGACGGTATTCGCGCCTCGACGGCTATTCTGATCATTGTCGGTTTTGCCGTGCTGCTCGGCCACTGGATTGTACTGTCCGGATTGCCTCAGATACTGATTGCCTGGTTGCAAGCCGCCAACGTTACCGCGGTCGAATTTCTAATCGCCATCAGCGTCATCATGTTCATTCTCGGGATGTTCCTCGAAGTCGTTTCCATGATCCTGATCACCGCTCCGATCGTATTGCCGCTATTGGGTCCGTTGGGCATCGACCCCATTCACTTTGGGATCGTAGTGATCGTGAACATGGAGTTGGCGGCGTTGACCCCACCGGTGGGATTAAATCTGTTCGTCATGTCAAATGTCGCCAAAACCCCGGTGCCCGAGGTGATACGTGCGGTAGCGCCTTTCGTTGGGCTGCTGCTTGTGCTGCTGGCCCTGGTGATCGCATTCCCAGACATCTCGCTGTGGCTGCCGCGAAGCCTTTGAATTCGGCTGCAGTGCTCGGTCCGAGGGCTTGTTTGCGGTTCGCGGAGAGCAATCTGACAACGCTGTGCGCCATGCCCAGCTGCTAACGACGCCTCTTCGTCACTCCCACCGCACACCCGGCAGACCCCTTAGACGTATTTCGACATTCCGGCGAATCCAGTAGGGCTTCTTGCGTTCTTCGGGGTCGCGTTCGCCGGCATCGTGCTTTTTGACGTTGGCGATGACGGCTTCCGCGATCTCGGGTGATAGAACGACAACGCCGTCGCCATCGCCAAGAATGATATCGCCCGGGTATACGATCACCCCACCGCAAATGACCGGAATGTTGATGGACCCGGTGCCATCCGACGATGTCGCCACCGCCGAGACGGCGCGCGCGAAGATCGGCAGTTGCGGCCGTTCACGGACCAACAGCGCGCTGTTCATCGTGGCGCCGTCGATGACGACTCCGGCCGCGCCTGCCGATTTGGCGCTGACCGACATGCTCATGCCCCAGACGGCGATTTCGGAGCGGCCACCGGCATCGACGACTATCACGTCGCCCGGCTTGACGTACTTGGGCGCAAGTTCCGAGACCATGCGGTCGTACCAGTTCTCGGGCCGAACGGTGACGGCCGGGCCGCACACGCGCCAAGTGGGGTCGAGCGGTTTGATATCGGGATGCATGGTCTGGCGCGGCCCGGCCTCGAAGCCGGTAACGCCGACGTGAAGCTTTGCCACACGTTCAACAATCTCGGCTGAGGGGCGCTTGATCTCGCTGACAATGCGCTGGGGGCTTAGACTCATGATGCATTCCTTGCCGCGTCGGTTGCGTCCGATAAGATGCCACCATGACTGAAGCACATTCGCCCGCGCGGTCAAATGCGATTCTGGCGTGCGCCGTTGCTGCATGTCTGGCGGGATCCGCGGCCGCAGAGTCACACCTCCGCGTCGCCACCTATAGCCTGCCGGGCGCGCTCGGCAATGTGCACCGGTCGACCAGTTCGTCCGAGATCTACATTTGGGCGGCGCTGTTCGATCCGCTCACCATGGTCGACGACAATGCAAAGGCCATTCCATGGCTTGCGACATCATGGGAATCGATCGATCCGCTGACCTGGCGTTTTCATTTGCGCCCAGGCGTTGCCTTCTCGAATGGCGAGCCTTTTACGTCAGACGCCGTTGTCACCAACCTCGAATATCTGATCTCGCCGGAAGGCCGGCGTGAGTCGGTGGCGCGCGTCGTCGGCGCGATTGCCGCCGTGCGTGCGGTTGACGATCTCACGGTCGATATTGTCACCAAGTATCCCGACATCATGCTGCCGAGCGAACTCGCCATTGCCCGCATGACCGCGCCGGGGCAGTGGCGCAAGCTCGGGCCCGACGGTTTCGCGCGTGCGCCGATCGGCACCGGTCCGTTCAAGAGCGATAACTGGGACGCCAACAAGATCGAATTGTCGGCGTTTCGCGAATCCTGGATTCCGCCCAAGGTCGATCGATTGACCTTTGTCAAATTGCCCGACCCGGTCGTGCGCGCCCAGGCGCTGTTGTCGGATAACACCGACATTGCGATCACCGTCGGCCCTGAAGAGGCGGCGTCGCTGGCCGCCGAGGGCCATTCCGTTCATATCAGCCGCGGCGCCGGCGCCATGGGACTTGCGCTGCTGAAGGACCAGGGCGGGCCGGTTGCCGATCGGCGCGTGCGGCTCGCGCTGAATTACGCCGTCGACAAGCAACGCTATATCGACGCGTTCCTCGACGGTGCGACGGTGCCGGCGAGTCAGGCAACGCCGTCGTTCGCGGTCGGATTTGATCCGGCGCTCAAGCCATTCCCTTACGATCCCGACCGCGCGCGGGCGCTCTTGAAGGAGGCCGGCTACGAAAGCGGATTTACACTGGTCGCCGAATCAATCCTCGGCGGCAGCGCGGCCGACTCCGCCATCTTTCAGGCGATGGCGCAGGATCTGGCCAAGGTCGGCGTGACGCTCGAAGTGCGGGGCATTCCCAACGCCGAAATGATCCGTAAGGTCAACTACGGCGGATGGGCCGGCCAAGCGTATTCCATCGATTTCAATGTCAAGCCGAGCCTCGATGCCATGCGCGGCTTCGCGATTTGTCTGACCGGGAAACGCTATTTCTGCGACGACGACATGCGCCCCGAGATCGAAGCGGCGCTTGGCGAATTCGATCTCGCCAAGCGGACCGCGATCGCGCGGCGCCTGCTCAAGCGCCTGCATGACGATCCGCCGATGCTCTTCATGCACGAGACCATCATGATCGACGGCCTGCACAAGCGGGTTCGCGCCTACAAACCGCTCAACCTCGTTCTGAATTTTCACGAGATTGATATCGCCAGGGAGTGATCGCGCCCCTGTTCATAACGCGAGAGAACCCTTTGACCGCGCGCGCTTTTTTCGCCATTCTCTGGCAGTGGGATGACATCAGCCTCGCGCGGCGGGCCTTGGCTAGCGCGCGGAAGGGTGCTTAGGCGGGGAAGGAATTTAGTCAACGGTTGAGCATTTGGCGCCGTGGAATTGATCCGCGGAACCGGCTGCCCGCTGACGACAATTCAAAGAGTCATGAGCAATCAGACCCGACAGACGTTCGACAAGGATCGCAAGGGCGAGATCGATATCTTCCTCGGCGAGCCCAATGAACAGGTCCGCGAGAGCATGCGGGCAATGATGCGCGGCGAAGGCTTCCGTCGCATGCGCACCTTCATGCGGTTCGAGGACATGGTCGCGGCGATGAACGAGGGCATGCCCGACCTTCTGATCCTCGCCGACGACATGCATCAGAACGTGTTTCAGCTGATCCGCGACATCCGGCATTTCCGGTTCGGTCGCAATCCGTTCATCATGGTGACCCTGATGGTCGCCCCCGAGAACGAGGCCAACCTCAAAAAAGCCCTGATGTCGGGCGCCGACGACGTGCTGATCAAGCCGGTCGCGCCGGGGCGAATGCTCGAGCGAATTCAGTTCTTCACCTTCAATCGGGTGCCGTTCATCGTCACCACCGATTACGTCGGGCCCGAGCGTCGCCGCGCCAACAGCGCCGATCGTCCGTCGAAGATCAGGCAGATCAACGTCGTCAATACGTTGAAGGACAAGGTCGAGGGCAAGCGCGTGACCACGGCCGAGATTCAGCGCTCGGTCGAGCGATGCCAGATGGACGTGATGACGGCGCGGCTCGACAGCCATGGCCTTAAGCTTGGCTACATCTGCAATCAGATCCTCAAGGCCTACGAAGAGAAAAAGATCACCAAGGAGACGCACGACCAGTTGCTGGTGCTGGTCAGCGTGCTGGAAGACGCCGGCAGCACGTCCAGGCTGATCGGCGAACCCGAACTCGCCGTAATCTGCAACAATCTCGCCCGTCAGGTCGAGGAACTGGCTGAGTCGTACGAGACCGCGACGACCGAGATGCTGGGCACGTTGCGCAAGCTGACGCGGGCCTTCGATCTCGCCAAACAGTCGACCGAAAAGAAATTTTCGGCCAACGTCATTCCGCCGGACCAGGCGAAGCCGGCGCCGCCGCCTGCGGCGGCCCCGCCGCCTCCGCCACCGCCGCCCGCGAACGACGGCGCCAAGGGCGCCGATGTCACCATCAGCCTCGACGATCTGACCAAGCCGGCATAATCGCTTCGTCGATACGGCGTCGCTGCTCTATCCGGCCAATTTGATTGGCTGGCGTTTGCGGCCCCAGGTTCCGGGAGGGCCGTCGAACACGCCGGCGGTTGGGGTACCGCATGACCTGCAGCAGCCGCGATCATCGAGATGCCACAGGGTCAGCTGATACCAGTCGCGACCGATCACCGGTGTGCCGCATCCCCGGCACGTCGTCGTGCCGGTGCGCCGGTCATGGATATTGCCGCAGTACACGTTGTGCAGGCCGGCCGCCGTCGCGATCTCGTAAGCGCGAAACTGGGTCTCGGGCGGCGTTTGCGGAATATCGGTCATCTTGTAATCGGGATGAAAAGCGGAAAAAATGGATCGGCGTCTCGGGACCTGCTTCGCGCGCGACCCAATCCGATAATCGCTTCAGTTCCTCGGGGTCGTCATTCTGTCCCGGGATCAGCAGCGTCGTCAGCTCGACCCAGCACGACGTTTCGTGTTTCACGTAACGGATGGTGTCGAGCACGGCGTCGAGTTCGCCGGTACAGAGTTTGCGGTAGAAATCCTGGGTAAAACCCTTGAGGTCGATATTGGCGGCATCCATGAGGGCGTAGAAATCGCGCCGTGCCGCCGCCTTCATGTAGCCGGCCGTCACCGCGACCGCCTTGACGCCGACGGCGTGACAAGCCTTCGCCGTGTCGATGGCGTACTCCATGAAAATGACGGTGTCGTTGTAGGTAAACGCGACCGATCGGCAGCCGGCTGTGAGCGCCGCGCGCGCGATCGTCTCTGGCATTGCGCGATCCATCAGCGTGTCCATCTCGCGCGATTTCGAGATGTCGTGGTTCTGGCAGAACTTGCAGGTGAGGTTGCAGCCGGCCGTGCCGAAACTCAGGATCGGCGAGCCAGGCAGGAAATGGTTGAGCGGTTTTTTCTCGATCGGATCGACGCAGAATCCGGACGAGCGGCCGTAGGTCGTCAAGACCAGCGTGTCGCCGTGATGCGCCCGCACGAAGCAAAGGCCGCGCTGCCCATCGGCGAGCGCGCACTCGCGCGGGCAGACGTCGCACTGCAGGCGGCCGTCGTCGCGCCGGCTCCAATAGCCGACGGGGTGTCCAGAGGTGTGCGCAGTGGCAGTCGCCATCGGAATTGCGCCTTCGATTGTCTCGGACCATTTTTGAGGTCGGCCAGACGAAAATCCAGCGCCGGTTTGAAGGCGGCGGTCCATGTCACAGACATTTCAACCCAGCACGCGTCCGGCGGCGGTCGCCGGCCTGTTCTATCCGGGGCAGCCCGACGAACTTCGGCGGCTGCTGGTCGCGTTGTTTGCCGACGCGAAGCCCGGCGCCACCGCCCCGAAAGCCGTTATTGTGCCGCACGCCGGGTACGTTTACTCGGGCGCCATTGCCGCCAAGGCTCTGGCGCGATTTGCGCCGGTCGCCGCCGACATCGAACGGATCGTCCTGCTTGGCCCGACTCATCGCGTGGCGGTGCGCGGCCTCGCTGCGCCGGCTGTTTCGGCTTTTGAAACGCCGCTCGGCCCGGTGCCGATCGATCGTGCGGCCATCGAGGCCGTGCGCGATCTGCCACAGGTGACGATCGACGACCGGCCCCACGCCGCCGAGCACAGCCTCGAAGTTCAGTTGCCGTTGCTGCAGCGCGTGCTGCCCCGATTCAATCTGGCGCCGTTCGCGGTCGGTTCGGCCACCGGCGGCGAGGTGGCGGCCGTGCTTGATCGCCTTTGGGGCGGCCCGGAGACGCGGACCGTGATCAGTTCCGATCTCAGCCATTACCTCGGGTGCGACCAGGCCAAGGTGGTCGATGCCGTCACGGCATCGGCAATCGAGCGGTTCGACAGCGGGCCGATCACCTTCGATCATGCCTGCGGCCGATTGCCGGTCGCCGGTTTGCTCGACTGCGCGCGACGACGCGGCCTCGCGGTCGAACGCGTCGAACTCAGGAACTCCGGCGATACCGCGGGACCGCGTGACCGAGTGGTGGGCTATGGCGCCTGGGCCTTCCACTGACCCACTGGCCGAAGAGCACGCCACGGCGTTGCTGCGGCTTGCCGCGCGCTCGATCCGACACGGTTTGGCGCATGGCGCACCGTGGGCGTGCGGTCTCGCAGACATTGACCCGGCATGGCACGCACCGCGCGCCACGTTTGTGACCCTTGAATCAACAGGCGCACTCCGTGGCTGCATCGGTTCCATCCTGCCGCGTCGCCCGCTGGCACACGACGTCGTCGAAAACGCATTCGCGGCCGCATTCCGAGACACGCGGTTCTCGCCGGTGACCGAACAGGACTGCGCGACGCTCGAGATTTCGATCAGCGTGCTTGGGCCGTTGTCGCCTATACCTGTGCAACACGAAGAGGATTTGCTGGCCCAGCTCGTGCCGAATGTCGATGGTCTCATAATCGCCGATGGCTATCGCCGGTCTGTCTTTTTGCCCCAGGTGTGGCAGCAGCTTCCAAAGCCAAAAGACTTTCTTGTCGCCCTCAAGCGCAAGGGCGGCTTTTCCGACGATCCGTCTTGGCCCCCCGGCTTCTCGGCGCAGCGGTTTTCGGTGAGCGAAGTGCCCGCGCGGGCGATGGTCGAACTGAGTTAGTGTAGGTCCACTTCGAGGCGGATTGCCAACCAACGAGGTAAACATGATCGACCTGTCCGGGAAAAAAGTCCTGGTGACGCAAGCCGACGATTTCATGGGCCCGGCGCTCTGCGAAGGACTCGGTGGATTTGGCGCGCAAGTGATCTCCGACGGCCGCGTTCCGGTCGGGCCGCGTGATGCCGAGGACATTGTTGAGTCCGCCGGCGCGATCGACGCGCTCGTCATCAATCTCGCCCTGGCGGCGCCCACCACGCCGGTGATCGGGATCGACGATACCGAGTGGCGGCGGGTTTTCGAAGTCCTGGTGGAACCATTGCCGCGCTTCGTGCGCGCCGTGGCGCCCGGCATGAAGTCTCGCGGCGGTGGAAAGATCATTGTGATGGGCAGCGCTTCCGCCCTTCGGGGGATGAAGCGCGCGTCCAGTTACAGCGCGGCGCGCGGCGCGCAATTGGCATTTGTTCAGGCCGCCGGCGTCGAGTTGGCGCCGGACAATATTCAACTCAACGCCGTGGCGCAGAATTTCGTCGAAAACCCGACTTATTTTCCGCCGGAGGTTCAGGCCAATCCAAAGTTTCAGGATCGCCTGCGTCGCGAAGTTCCGCTCGGCCGCCTCGTAAGCGCCCGCGAGGATGTTGGACTGGTTGCCTATCTTTGCAGCGACCTGGCGAACTGTTTCGTCGGGCAGGTGTTTCCGTTGAGCGGGGGCTGGGCAGTAAGGTGATCGAATTCCGAAGTGAATTGGGCGCCTAAACCTGGCGAAGATCTGCAAATACCGCCGAATTGGCCGCGCCGCTTGTTCAATCGGCCGTCAATCCAATGGCTCAATCCAATGGCTCAGCTGAACTAAAGGGTTGAATTTCGTATGCAATACGGCGTCCTAAAGCTTGCACCTGCCGACAGGACCAGGAAGAATACTCCGGTAGGAACGGATTCGGGGGCCCCGCCAGAATGGCGGTGCGGAAGCCGTTATGCGAGCCGGGAATGGCGGTTGTAGGTCATGGTGCAGATTGACCGCGAGAGCCTGAGCAAGATCACCGTCTATGTCGGTGAGAAGAACTATTACGAGCGTAACCAGCTCCGCGACATGTTCAAGGCGCACGGCATTACTCAAGTCGTGTGCCACGCGTCCTTAGGTTCGCTCCGCGATCTCGTGTTTCAACATCCACCCGACATCTTGTTCATTTCCGACGATTTTGATCCTGAGGCCTTCTCGACGATTCAGGAGATTCGCAACCAGAAGCTGGGCGACAATCCCTTTATTCTGGTGACCGTGATGATGTCGCCGGCGCGACCTGA
>VGEM01000154.1 GCA_016869315.1 Alphaproteobacteria bacterium
ACGCCGACCGCCGCCTGGAATCATCTGCCGGTCTTCGCGGTTGGACCGGCAACGGCCGAGGCCGCCCGCGAAGCCGGATACGAAGCCGTGCACGACGGCGGCGGCGACGCTCGGACCCTGGCGGCACGCCTCGAAGCAGCCTTTTTTCGGCGCGCCGTCTATCCGTCCACGGCGGAGCCGGCCGCCGATCTTGAAACGCAATTTCCAGGCCGGGTCGTGCGAGTCCCGGTTTATCGAATGACAATGCGCGATGTCGTTCCTGATGAACTGGCCGAGACGATCCGCGCCTCACGGGTGACCCTGGCGCCGATTTTCAGCCGGCGAACCGGCCAGGCGTTCTCGGCGGCGGCCCGGAAATCCGGCCTGGGCAACGCCATTGTCGCGGTCGGGATCAGCCGGGCGGCAATGTCCGTCGATGCGCCGGGGTGGTCTTCGGCCGTGGTCGCGGAGCGTCCAAATCAATCCGCCGTCGTCGCGGCACTGCGCTCCACCTGGTCGGCGCTTCAGAAGGCCTGATCCGGCAATGTCGTTCATTCCTCGCGGCCGATTCCCAACAACGCGTCTTCGCCGGCTTCGCTCGGCGCCGTGGCGCCGTGCGCTGGTGCGCGAGATCGTGCTTCAGCCGGCAGATTTGATACAGCCGATGTTCGTGGTTGAGGGCACGCAAACAGCGGCCCCGATTGCCGCGATGCCCGGCGTCAGCCGGCTGACAATCGATCTCGCCGTTTCCGCGGCACAAGAGGCGCGCGATGCCGGTATCCCGGCAATCGCGCTCTTCCCAGCGGTCGAGACGCTACTCAAGGACGCGACCGGATCCGAGGCGCTCAACCCCGACAGTCTCGTCTGTCGCGCCGTTCGCGCGATCAAGGGCGCCGTTCCCGATATCGGCGTCATCACGGATGTCGCGCTCGATCCCTATACCAGCCATGGTCACGACGGCATCGTTGACGGCGGCGATGTCGCCAATGATGCGACGGTTGCCGTTCTCGCGCGCCAGGCAGTTTTGCTGGCCGCCGCCGGCAGCGATGTTGTCGCGCCCTCGGACATGATGGATGGCCGCATCGGCGCCGTGCGTCGCGCACTCGATGCCGCCGGCCATGCCGACACCATGGTCCTGTCCTATGCCGTCAAGTACGCGTCGGCGTTTTACGGCCCCTTCCGCGACGCAGTTGGCTCGCGCGGACGGCTTGGCGCCGGCGGTGGGCCCGCCGACAAGCGCACGTATCAAATGGACATCGCTAACCGCGATGAGGCGTTACGCGAGGCCAGCTTCGATGTCGAGGAAGGCGCCGACCTGCTCATGGTCAAACCGGCGGGAACGTCGCTCGATATTATTTCCGACCTCAAGCGGGCCTATGCGCTCCCCATCGTCGGCTATCAGGTCAGCGGCGAATACGCGGCGATTGCCGCCGCTGCCGCTCTTGGCGCTTTCGATCGGGTAACGGCAATGCGTGAGTCGCTCACGGTGATCAAGCGGGCAGGGGCGAGCGCCGTCATATCCTATGCCGCGACCGAGGTCGCCCGGACGCTGACGGCCGATGTAGTAGCGGTGCGACAATGACCGTGCCGATGTTTCCGATCGTGCTCGATCTCACGTCGGTACCGATGTTTGTCGTTGGCGGCGGCGAGGGCGCGGCCGCGCGTGTCGCCGATCTGGTCGGGCATGGCGCCGCGCCGGTCGTATGGTTTGACCCAACGAGTCGAAGTGCCGCTGGGGCGATCCAGGCGGTCACACGTTTGCCGGTGTCCGAGGATTTCGAGACTTATCTCCCGCGACTGGTCTTCATTGGCGACGACCTGATCGATCAGGCGATGCCGATTGCCGCGATGGCGCGCGCGGCGGGAGCGTTTGTCCATGTCCATGACCACAAGGCGTCCTGCGACTTTCATCTCCCGGCTCGTCTTCGCCGCGGTCGCCTGCTGTTGACGGTGTCGACGGATGGCGCGGTGGCGGGGCTGTCGCGCCTGCTTCGCGATCATCTTGCCGACCACGTCATCGACACCGATTGGGCGGCGCGGGTCGAAGAACTCGCCGCGCGTCGTGCCGACTGGAAAGTCAGCGGAGTTCGTGCCGGCGAACTGTTCAAGGCCATCGCGCACTTCGTTCGGGCGTGCGGATGGCTGCCGCCACCACGTTCAGCCTGACCGCCACATCCCTCAAGCACTGATTTTGGATCCCTTCACCATGGCAACCGACCTCGATATTCTCGAATCGCGCAGCATCTACATTTTGCGCGAGGCCTTTCAGAAGTTTCGCCCATTGGCGTTGTTGTGGTCGCTGGGCAAGGACTCTAACGCGTTGATCTGGCTTGCGAAAAAGGCGTTTCTTGGGCGTATTCCGTTTCCCGTGATGCACCTCGATACGGGCCTCGAGTTCCCCGAGGTCTATGCCTTCCGCGATCGCTACGCCGAGGAATGGGGACTCGATCTCATTGCCGATCCGTGCCCACCGATCGAGGCCGTTGATCCGACGCTTCCGCCCGATGCCCGCATCGCCGCGCGAAAGTCGCTCGGCGTCACCGAGGCCGTCTCGCGTTACGGCTTCAAGGCGCTGATTGCCGGTATTCGCCGCGACGAACAGGCAACCCGCGCCAAGGAGCGCGTATTCAGTCCGCGCCTGCCAGGCAACACCTGGGATTTCCGTGCGCAGCCAACCGAGCTGTGGGACACGTATCCGGCGGAACTCGCGCCCAATGCGCACGTCCGCGTCCACCCCCTGCTGCATTGGACCGAAATCGATATCTGGCGTTACCTGAAACGCGAGTCGGTTCCCATCGTCCCGCTCTACTTTGCGCGCGATGGACGACGGTTCAGATCCCTGGGCGAGATCGGCATCACCAAGCCGATCGATAGCCGCGCAACATCGGTCGACGACATCATTGCGGAACTTCAGATGACGCGCGCGGACGAACGTGCCGGCCGCACGATGGATCATGAGTCCGAGGATGCCTTCGAGCGCCTCCGGGTCTCGGGGTATCTCTAACAATGTCGACGCCCGCATTTCCCATCGTGATCGTCGGTCACGTCGATCACGGCAAGTCAACCTTAATCGGCCGCCTCCTTCACGACACCGGAACATTGTCGGAAGCGAGGGTCAGTGAAGTGAAAAAAGTGTCGGCCCGCCGGGGAGTCGCGGTCGAATGGTCGTTCGCTCTCGATGCGCTTCAGCTCGAGCGCGATCAGGCGATCACCGTCGATTCGACCCAAGCTCGGTTTCGCACGTCGTTGCGGGATTACGTCATTGTCGACGCGCCGGGTCACGAGGAGTTTCTGCGCAACATGATCACCGGCGCGGCCCAAGCCGAAGCGGCAGTGATGGTGATCGACATCATCCATGGCATTACGCCGCAGACCCGCCGCCACGCGCTTGTGCTCAATCTGCTGGGCATTCGGCAGATGATTGTTGTGGTCAACAAGATCGATAGCGCGGACTTCGACGAAAAAGCGTTCACGCGTCTCGAGGCCGAAATCACCGCTTTGGGCCGCGAAGCCAATATCGACATCACGACGACGATCCCGCTCTCGGCACGTCATGGCGACAATCTTGCCGATCACTCGGCGCGAACGCCGTGGTGGCGCGGCCCGACCCTGATCGAAGCCATCGACCGATTTCAACCTCCGCCCGCAGCCGCCGATCGACCTTTCCGGCTGGCCGTGCAGGATGTCTATCGTTCGGGCGCCGATCGGGTTGTTGTCGGGCGGATCGACGGCGGGCGTCTCACCGTCGGCGACACCGTGACATTGTGGCCGAGTGGCCGGACAGCGCGGATCAAGTCATTCCATGCCTCGAATTCTGCGACCCCCGTGATTGCCGCCGCCGCGCCGCAGTCCGTTGCGTTCGCGCTCGATCAAGACCTGTTCGTCGAACGCGGCCACGTTGTCGCGTCCGCGACGGCGCCGCCGCGTCGCGGTCGGTCGCTTCGCGTGCGCCTGGTGTGGCTCGGACGTACGCCGCTGACTGTCGGATACAGATTGAGAATGGTCGTCGGCACGGCGCAGGCCGATGTCGTCGCGTCGCGCATTCATCACGGCATCGAGTCCGGCGCGGTCGCCGGCAATACGGTCGCCGAAGCGACGTTCACGGCAGCCAATGATGTCGTTTTCGACTCGTTCGTGGACGGCTCGACTCTCGGCAGGGGGATCCTGGTCGACGGCGGAGAAGTTGCCGGCGGGTGTGCGATCATGTCGTCCGATGCCGCCATGTCTGGCGCCACGACGACGGTCGGCGCCGATGAGCGCAGGCTTCGCAACGGCCATGCCGGCGCGGTGTTCTGGCTGACGGGCTTGTCGGGCGCCGGTAAGACGACGCTGGCGCGGGCCGCCGAGCGGGTCCTGTTCGATCGTGGCGCCCAGGTGATGGTTGTCGACGGCGACTTAATGCGCGGCGGCCTCACCGCCGATCTCGGCTTCGACAACGACTCGCGTACCGAAAACATCCGCCGCGTCGCCGAAGTTGCGAAGCTGATGACGAGCAATGGGGTCATCGTGCTGGCGGCGCTGATCTCACCGCTTGCATCGCAGCGCGAACTTGCCCGCCACATCATCGGCCCCGCCTTTCACGAAGTTCTTGTCGACGCCGATGTCGAGACCTGCGCCGCGCGGGACGTGAAGGGTCACTACGCCAAGGCCAAGGCCGGAGAGCTCAAGGATTTCACTGGCATATCAGCGACTTGGGAGCGTCCGGCACAGCCGGACTTGATTGTTGGCGCGGGCCAGGAAAGCGTCGACAATTCCACCCAGCGATTGGTCGATTACATTGCCAGCATCGCCGCGCTGCATGCGGCCGCCGCATGACGTGGATCAACGCGGTTGCGCCCGCGCCGACGCAGTACGTCGTTCGAACCTAGGGGCGCCGTATGGAAACCGTGGCGTTCTTTGCTGCTGTAGGTTTCGTCGCCCAGCTGGTCGATGGCGCGATCGGCATGGCCTATGGCCTCACCGCAAGTAGCCTGTTGCTCACCTTTGGCCTCAGTCCGGCGGTCACGAGTGCCAGCGTCCACTCGGCCGAAGTATTCACGACCGCCGCGTCGGGACTCTCACATTGGCGGCTCGGCAATTTTGATCGGGCCCTGTTCATACGCCTGATGATTCCGGGCATGATCGGCGGGGCTATCGGCGCCTGGCTGCTGACTTCGATTCCGGTCGGTGTCGTGCGGCCAATTGTCAGCGCATATCTGTTGATCATGGGGTTGTTCATTCTTGCCAAGGCGCTAAAGCCGGCGCAACGCGGGGAACCCAATCTGCGGCGCGTACCGTTCGTCGCGGGCCTCGGCGCTGTCCTCGACGCCATCGGCGGCGGTGGTTGGGGACCGATGGTGACCTCGACCCTGATCGGCTGGGGCGTCCCGCCGCGGGTGGCGATCGGAACGTCGAATGCCGCGGAATTCTTCGTCACGGTCGTCATCGCCGGGTCCCTTCTGCCGGTCGTCGAAGGCGACATATTCAACGTCATTGTCGGACTCGTTCTCGGCGGTGTCGTCGCGGCCCCACTGGCGGCCTATAGCGCGCGATTGATCGAGCCTCGCGTGCTGATGGCGATGGTCGGTGTGGTTATCACCGCCCTTAGCGTCAACGATCTCGGGCACGCGTTGTGGTCATGAGGCTGCTTTGCCCCGACGATCGAGCGCCAGCATGATCGGCACGCCGAGCGCCAACACGCCGAGGCCGACCAAGGCGCCGGTGCCGGCGAAGCTGATGCTGGAATAGACCAGGAAGCCGCAGACACCGCAAAAGGCGAGCGGCAACCATGGATACAGCGGCACGCGGAACGGTCTCGGCGCCGTCGGGAACTTGGCGCGCAGCACCATTACGCCGACGCCGTTGAGGAACAGAAACAGCCAGAACACCGGCGACAGATAATCGATCGCCGACGATACGCCGCCGCGATCGAGCGCTGCGCCGAGGATCAGCAGAAGCGCCATGCCGAGTTGAAGCCATAGGGCGCGAACCGGCGCGTTGCGCGCGGCATCCCACACGCCGATCGCCGCCAAGGCCGGCGTGTCGCGCCCTAAGGCGTAGGCCGTGCGAGCGCCAGTCAGGGTGCAGACGTTCATCGATTTGAGGACGATCACGAGCACGATTGCCGTCATGAACGCGGCCGCGGCGTCGCCGATGCCGGCCCGCATCACGTCGCTGGCGACGGCCTGCGACCGCGCGACGCCATCGAGGCCAAGGACGGCGACGTACGTCCAATTGATCGCGATATAACAGGCCGTGACCACCGCGATGCTGACCATCATCGCCCTCAGCATATTGCGTTCCGGGTTGCGGACTTCCGCCGACACGTAAGCCGCTTCATTCCAGCCGCCATAAGAGAACAGGATCATCACCAGCGATGACCCGATGGCCGCGATCGTCGGCATCGGTGCGGGTGCGGCGGGCGGTGGAGCGCCGGCGCCACTGAGCCCGACCAACACCACGGCCGCGAAGCCAATGATCGTCAGTCCGAACAGCCAGCGCTGAACTGCGGCCGTCGTCGTGAGTCCGGCAACGTTGAGAAGCGTGACGGATGTGGCCGCGACGGCAGCGTAAATGGCGGGCCCATACGGGCCGGCCGGGAATGCGGCCGAGAGATAGTCGCCAAAGACAAAGCCAAGTAGCGCGATATTTCCGGTCTGGGCAACGGAAAAGCGTGACCAGGCAAACAGGAATCCGATCCGTGGCCCGTACGCGCCGGTCAGGAAGTGATACTCGCCGCCGGCGCTTGGGAAGGCGGTCGCAAGCTCTGCATAGCACAGCGCGCCAATCAGCGAGATCGCGCCTCCAGCGACCCAAAGCCCGAGAAACCATGGCTCGGACGCAACAGCGCCGGCGATCGTGCTGGGTAAGCGAAAGATGCCGGCGCCGATGATGATTCCCGCCGTGGCGGCGACGACGTCGAACATCGACAATACGGGTTTAGGCGCGGCGACCGACATCAGCACGCTATATCATGGCTGGGGAAGGCGACATAAACCGCCATTGCCAGCGTCTGCCGGACCGGGCACAAGCCTCGAAACGCCGACATCTCCAACAGGACTGTCAATGACCCGGTTCCGCCTGTCGCCGTTGATTTCGCTGGCGATAGGCCTTGGATTGACGGGCCCGCTTGTCGCACAAACGGCCCCTGGCGACAGCTCATCCGAGGCCGGGGTGTCCGAAACCGACAGCGGTGCCCGGACGATCTATGCGCCCGAGTTCTTTCAGTAATTCAACCCGGTCTCGGCCGAAGACATTCTCCGACGCATTCCAGGCATTCAGGGTCTGCTGCCAGGGACATCGTCCCTGCCGCAGCAGAACCAGAACGAAGACAAGCGGGGGTTCGGCTCGATCGGCGATCAGATTCTGATCGACGGCCAACGGCTGTCGGGAAAGTTGAACGACATTACAACCGCCCTCAAGAACATCCAGGCGCGCCAGGTTGCCCGCGTCGAGGTAATTCACGGCGCTGTCGCCGGTCTCGACGTGCGCAGCGAGGGCCTGATCGTCAATGTCGTTCTGCGTCAGGTGACGGGATCGACCTCGTGGGAAGCGCTCGCCGCGCATCGCTCGGGCGGTGGCGTGGCCCTCGGCGGCCGCGTCAGTCACGCCGACGTGTTGGCCGGCTGGAAATATACCGCGGCCATCCAGGCAACCCCATTTTATCAACTCCGCGCCCGAGTCGATGACTACATTTCCCCGGCCGGCGTCCTGTTCGAGCGGCGAGAAGAATTCAATCAAGTCAAGGGAACCGATTACAAAGCCACCCTCAACACGTCGACCGTCACCAGTGGCGGAACGATATTTAATCTCAACGGCAGCTACGAGGATCGGAGTCGTCCCGAGACGCTGCCGACGGGGCGCTTCGCGGTGTCGGGAGCGACAACGACCCTGCTCGGGCGGGATTCTCGCGTGGAAAACGATCAGGAGCAGACCTGGGAAGTTGGCGGCGATGCCGAGCGGGATTTTTCGGTCGGGCGTCTGCGCGGCTTATTCGTCGTCAACCATTCCGATTTCACCAGTGAAACCACGCTCGATACGATGCCAAGCGGGGGTGCGACGGTCCGCGTCTCACGGCAATTCGAGGAACAAAGCAGTTCTGAACACATCGCCCGCGGATCTTTCGAGGCCGATGTCGGCGCGAACGTGGCTGTCGAGGTCGGGTCCGAGCTCGCAATCAACACATTGGAAAAGACCGTCACGTTGATGACCAACCAGGGCGGGATCCTTCGCCCGGTGTCGTTGTTCAACGCCCAGTCACGCATTCGGGAAACCCGGCTTGAACCGTTTGCCAGTCTCAACTGGCAGATAGGGGCCAGCATGTTTGTCGATTTGGCGGTGGACTACGAACGTTCGAAATTCAAGCA
>VGEM01000155.1 GCA_016869315.1 Alphaproteobacteria bacterium
ATCACTGACATGGTCCGTTCAGGCATCGCCGCCTGGACCGCGCCGCCGCCGACGCCGGATATCGCGGCCGAAGCGTCGGGCCGGATCTACGCCGTGTCGGCGACCGAAACCGCGCTTCGCACCGGGCCCGGCGAGAACTACCAAGTCGTCGCCACCCTTGGCGCGGGAATTGTCGTGATGGTGATCGAGCCGGACCCGTCCGGTCAGTGGGGCCGCGCCGTGACCGAAACCAATCAAGTCGGCTTCGTCGCGATCAGCGATCTGACGCCCGATGTGCCGGTTGATGCGTTGAACGCGTTCAGCGGCGTCAAGAAATAGCCGCGCCACCTGCACGCCGTCGGTAGAGTTCAAGGCCCATGTCATCGAGCGCGATCTGCTCAAGGCGATTTTCCTCGGCCTCGGCGGCAGCGTCGCGCGCCTTCTGAGTGATCTCGAAGGTCTTGAGCCGGCGATAGGCATCACCGAGCTCGCCTTGCGCCGTGGCGATGCGCTTTCTGACATCGTCGAGCGCGCGTTGCAGCGCCTCGCGCTGCATCTTGCAGCGCCGCACGAACGGCTCGAAGGTCGACCGCTGCAAGGGATCGGCTTTCGCCGTGAATGCGCTCTCGCGCGCCAGGCTTTCTTCGACGTGCCGTCGAAGATAGAGCACGTTTTCCTCTTCGCGGATCAGCACGCCAAGCGCGCGCTGCTTCTCGTCGACTTCCCACTTGCGCAGCCGGATCAGAACCTGAAGGCTTTTCTTGGCCATCTTCTACGCACTCACCGCGCCGGCGGACGAACGACGGTTTGCTGAGCGGCGCCCGCCGGCGGCCGCGGCGCCATGCGTAGTGGCGCGACACGTGGCGGCGCCTGACGGCCGGCGGCCTGCTCCGGCTGATCGGCGACGGCTTGAGGCTTCAGGATTTCAGTCAGCGTGCGGTAACAGGTGGCGAGGTCGGAATGATCGCCTTTACCCTGACGCAGGAACTCTTCGATCTTCGGATAGTAGAGCATCGCCTCGTCGACGTCCGGATTGGTGCCGCGACGATAAGCGCCGAGTCGGATCAACTCGGCGATGTCCTCGTAGGTCGAGATGAATTTCCGCGCGCGATTGACGACCGCATTCTGATCGTCGGTGTTGCATCCCGGCATGGTGCGCGAGATCGAGCGCAGCACGTTAAGCGCCGGATAGCGACCGCGTTCGGCAATGGCGCGGTCCAACACAACGTGACCGTCGAGAATACCGCGCACGGCATCCGAGATGGGTTCGTTGTGGTCGTCGCCCTCGACCAGCACCGTGAACAAGCCGGTGATGCTGCCCTTGCGTTTCGGTCCGGGCCCGGCGCGTTCCAGCAACTTCGGCAATTCGGCGAACACGGCGGGCGTGTATCCCTTGCTGGCGGGCGGCTCGCCCGCCGACAGGCTGATCTCGCGCTGCGCCATGGCGAAGCGCGTGACCGAGTCCATCAGGCACAGCACGTTCTTGCCCTGATCGCGGAAATATTCCGCGACCGCCATTGTGACATAGGCCGCCTGGCGTCGCATCAATGGCGGCTCGTCCGAGGTCGAGACCACGACCACGCTGCGTTTCAGCCCATCCGCGCCGAGATCGTCCTCGATGAACTCGCGCGCTTCGCGGCCACGTTCGCCGACCAGACCAACGACGGTGACATCGGCTGACGTGTAGCGGGCCATCATCGACAGGATGGTCGATTTGCCGACGCCGGAGCCGGCGAAAATTCCCATGCGCTGGCCGTGGCAGCAGGTGGTGAAAGTGTTCACCGCGCGCACGCCGAGATCGATCTTGCCGCCAACTCTCTTGCGCGTGTGTGACGGTGGCGGCGTCGCCTTGATCGGATATCCTTCGGGCCCGCTGCCAAGCGGGCCGTGGTCGTCGATCGGCTTGCCGAACGAATTGACGACGCGGCCAAGCCAGGTCTCATCCGGAAAGATCGACGGCACCGCTTCGCCGATCTCGGCGCGACAGCCGATGCCGATCCCCTCAAGGGCGCCGTAGGGCATCAACAGTGCTTTGCCGTCACGGAAGCCCACCACCTCGGCAACAACCTTGCGGCCGTCGCGGGCGTGGATGTTGCAGCGATCGCCGATCGACAGGTTGTTCTGGATGCCGGCGACCTCGATCAGAAGGCCTTGCACCGCCGAGACATTGCCGAACACCTGGAAGGTGGGCAGGCGGTCTAAGTCATTGAGAAGGCTTGATATATTAACTGGCACTGGTGACCCGATGGCTGGCCGTGGCCGGCCCCGTTCTGGAGCCAAGCACGCGAAAGTCCAACCCTAGTCCATAGGGGCGTGCGCTTAATTTGGCGTAAAGCAGCGGTACCGGCATGACCCGGAAATCCCCGGCCCCTTAACTCACCATAGAAATCGCCGAGTCGCTGTGTTAACCTTTGCTTCATTCCCTGGTGGGGTTGGCTCGGAAAGGGCACTAGATCATGCGCATCCTATTGGTTGAGGATGATCCTTCCACTGTGCAAGCAGTGTCCGCCATGTTGAAAAAGTCCGATTGGGTGGTGGACACCGCCGAGATGGGCGAGGACGGCCTCGATCTCGGCAAGGTCTACGAATACGACCTGATTATCGTCGATTTGATGCTGCCCGACATCGACGGCATGGATGTCATTCGGCAGTTGCGCAAGTCCAAGATCGCGACGCCCGTGCTGATTCTCTCCGGCGTCACGCAGACCGAGAAGAAAATTCAAGGCCTCGGCGTCGGCGCCGACGATTACCTGACCAAGCCGTTCAATCGCGACGAACTGATGGCGCGGATTCATGCGATTGTCCGCCGGTCGAAAGGCCATGCCGAACCGCGCGTGCAGGTCGGCCGGCTCACCGTCAACCTTGAGGCGCGCGCTGCCGAAGTCGAGGGCGCGCCCTTGCATCTGACCGGCAAGGAATACGGTATTCTCGAACTGTTGGCGCTGCGCAAGGGGACGACGCTCACCAAAGAGCAGTTCCTCAACCACCTCTACGGCGGAATGGACGAGCCGGAGCTAAAGATCATCGACGTCTTCATCTGCAAACTGCGCAAGAAACTGGCTCAGGCGACCGGCGGCGACAGCTACATCGAGACGGTGTGGGGCCGCGGCTATGTGCTGCGCGATCCCCAGTCCGAAGCGTCGGCGATGCCGAAAAAGAAAGTCGCCAACGGCTGAGTTCCGGCGCCGTTCAGACCACCCCGCCCGCTACACGCGCGGGCATGGCCAGTAATTGTCGAATGACCAGGGCCGCATCGGCCAGTTTGTGGCGATGTGTGGTCGCACCCAGGGCGAGGCGCAATCCGGCCGGCCCCGTCTCGGGACCGATGCCGAAATCGCGCGACGTTGCCACCCAGATCCCCTGGCGAGCCAAGGTCGCCACGATGTCGGGAAGCGTCGACGCATCGGCCAGCGGTACCCAGGCGTGCGGGCACCGGGCGTGGCCGTTAAACGGCACATCAAGAAGGGTCTGACGGAGCAGGCGATGACGCGCCTCAAGCTCGGCGCCGACCTTGTGCCTGAGATCGTCGGCGCGCCCGTTGCCGATCAGAACGGCGGCGACCTCCTGGATCAGCGGTGAATTGGCCAACGCGAGCGACTGCAGCGCCTTTTCGGCGCGAACAACGGCGTCGGATGGACAGCGGAGAAATCCGACCCGAAGCGACACGCACACCGACTTCGATAGACTCCCGACAAGAAACGTCGACAGTGGAAGGCGCGAGCAAATCGTCGCCGGCGGATTGTCCCACACGTCGCTTGCGATGCAGTTCTCGATGATCTTGAGATTTCGACGGGCGGCGACCGTCGCAATCTGATCGCGCCGCGAATTAACAGCTTCGATCGGACAATCTCGCTGTCGAACGGCTTCATGATGTACTCGTCGGCACCGGCATCAAGCGCTTCCTGAATTTTGTCGGCGTCGTTCTCGGCGGTGCAAAAAATCACCAGTGCCTTGTCGCCGCCGGGCAATTTTCGCAGTTCGCGGCGATAGTCGAGGCCGTTCATCACCGGCATGTCCCAATCCACGAATGCGATCTCCGGCACTTTGATGCGGGTGGCCTCCAACGCCTTCTTGCCGTTCTCCGCCTCGTCAGGCTCGAACCCCAATTCATGGAAAATCTTGCAAGCGACTCGCCGAATGATCTTTGAATCATCGACGACCAAGCAACGTTTCATGCCCACCCCATGGCTCGCCACGGGCCCCGCCGCCGCGCCTGGAAAGCCCGCGCGACCGCCACCCCAAATCGAGCCCTCGAACAATCGTTAGGCAACGTATCGGCGATGGCCGAGACGATCGACCTCCCTTCAAGCAACTGTGGGTATTGGCGAGTTTGGGGGCTTCGCCACCGTTGAGGGTTATGGCGATTGAAATCTGGCGACCGCCATCAATCCATTTTCACCACTTTCGATGGCCGCACGGGCGCCATTGTCGCGGCACAGTGCGGCCCAATAGAGCGCCTGGGCGTTGCGCGCCGAAGCCAACACAGTGTCGGGATTAGCGACGGCTTCGATGATATCGGCTCGGGTGGCGCCGGCCGCCTGTTCCGCTGCAACGCCGATCTCGGCATGCCCCGTGTTGTCGGCCAAAATCGAAATCGTAAATCGTCTGGCGCGCGGCGCGGCTTCGGCCGCAACCAGGATCGTATTGAGCAGGATCGGCACGGCGGCCGGGCCACAGCGCTCCTGAAGCGCGATCAGTTGAGCGGTGTCCGGCCATCCAAGTCCCACCGCGCCGCTCGGCCCGGCGATCGCCTCGAAGTAACCTCGCGCCGCCCCTTCCAGTTCAATCAAAGCCGCAGGCGACGACTGCGCCGTCGTGCCAAATGCAGTCCGCAGCAATTTGAGTTTGCGTGAAGCCGCCGCCGAACTCGCGGCAATCAGCGACAGCGTTTCCTGATCGACCAGAGAAGGGTCATCGCCGACCAGCTCGACGCCGGCCGCCACAGCACCCACCGGCCCTGCCAGATCGTGGCACAGCCGGGTCGCCAACAATTGCGCAAGCAGGGTCGAAGCAGTCATGACGGTTCGTCTCGTTGCCCGCACCATATCAGGGTGCGGCCCCCGATCCAGGGTTCTCAGCCGTGGTCTGATGGCGGCAGACCTGCTAGGAAGGGGCCATGCTTGACCCCTTTGGCCGCACCGTCAGCTACCTTCGCGTCTCGGTCACCGACCGCTGCGACCTGCGCTGCGTTTATTGCATGTCGGAAGACATGACCTTCGTGCCGCGCGCCGAGTTGCTCAGCCTCGAGGAACTCGATCGGGTCTGCAGCGAATTCGTCGCGCTCGGCGTCAAGAAACTCAGAATTACCGGTGGCGAACCCCTGGTTCGTCGCAATGTGATGTCGCTGTTCGACGCACTCGGGCGCCATTTAAAGACGGGAGCCCTGGACGAACTGACGCTCACCACCAATGGAACGCATCTCGCACGATACGCCGCCGATCTGGCGCGAACCGGCGTCAAGCGCGTCAACATTTCTCTCGACACGCTTCGGCCGGACCGCTTCAAGGCAATCACACGCTGGGGCGATTTCGCCAAGGTGATGGATGGCATCGAAGCCGCGACGGCGGCAGGGCTCAAGGTCAAGATCAATGCAGTGGCGCTCAAAGGCATCAACGACGACGAATTCGACGATTTGGTCGCGTGGTGCGGCGCCCGTGGCCACGACCTCGTCTTCATCGAGGTTATGCCGATGGGCGAGATCGGCGGCGACCGTAACGACCAATACATGCCGCTGTCGATGGTGCGCGCGAGGCTGTCCCAGCGGTTCACGCTCATGCCGCTGGCCGACACCACCGGTGGCCCGGCCCGTTACACACGCTGTGCTGAAACCGGCGGACGGGTCGGATTCATCACGCCACTGACGCACAATTTCTGCGAATCCTGTAACCGGGTGCGCCTGACCTGCACCGGCACGCTGTATATGTGTCTCGGCCAGGGCGATGCCGCCGACCTGCGGACGCCGCTCAGGCGCAGCGAAGGCAACGCGTTGTTGCGCGCGGCCATCCTTGAGGCGATTTCGCGAAAGCCCAAGGGACATGATTTTATCATCGACCGCCGCTCTCAGACGCCAGCGGTTCCTCGCCATATGAGCGTCACCGGCGGATGATCGTACCGGTTCCCGTTGCCCATGACTGACCGTCGCATTGCATTTGTCGCGGCCGATACACCGGCCGCTCAAGACGCTCTGGCGGCCTTGAACGCCCGCTACGGCGCGCTGGATCCGTCCGAAGCCGATACGATCGTTGCCTTGGGCGGCGATGGCTTCATGCTCGAAACCCTACACAGCTGGATGGCGCGCGACGTGCCGGTGTTCGGGATGCATCGCGGCACCGTCGGTTTCTTGATGAACCGCTACGATGAGAGCGGACTTCGCGAGCGGTTGGCGCGGGCGCAGGAGTTCGCGATGTATCCGCTGAGGATGCGCGCGACGACGGTTGACGGCAAAGTGACCGAGGCCGTCGCGGTCAATGAAGTCTCGATGCTGCGCCAAACCCGACAGGCCGCCAAACTGCGCATCATGGTCGATGGCCGCGAGCGGATGAACGAACTCATCTGCGACGGCGCCTTGGTCTGCACGCCCGCCGGTTCGACCGCCTATAACCTTTCCGTGAACGGCCCGTTGCTGCCCTTGGATGCCAATGTACTGGCCCTCACCCCGATTAGTGCCTTTCGCCCGCGTCGCTGGCGCGGCGCACTGCTTCCCTTGTCGGCAACCGTGACGATCGATGTGCTTGAGGGAGATAAACGTCCGGTCAGCGCGGTCGCCGACCGCGATGAAGTCCGCGAGGTCGCGCGGGTCGACATCAAACAAGACCGCAACGTCGCGATTCGCTTCCTGTTCGACCCGGAACACAATCTCGAAGAGCGGATTCTGGCCGAGCAGTTCACGCCCTGACCGGCGCGTTACCAGACGAATCCCGGAATGATGGCCGTCGGGCGATATCCCTGACGCTGCGCGAGCGACGCGGCGGCAGCTGGCTCCGCAGCGACGCCATAACTCACACCCAATTCTGCCGCATGAATTCCGCCGGTACACCAGATCGCGTCGAGTCCGGCCGCCATCGCACCTTTGACGTCGGTATCGAGTGCATCGCCAACCACGGCGATGCGTCGCGGATCGGCGATGCCGAGCATGCGCGTGGCAAGGCGATAGACTTCGGGATCGGGCTTGCCGCGATAGGCAACCGAACCGCCCAACACCTGATACCTTGCCGCAAGCGCGCCGGCGCACGTCACCCGCTTGCCGCCGCGAATCACGACATGGTCCGGATTGGCGCAAACCATCGGAATCCTTCGCGCCGCGCCGGCCGCCAGCACGGGCTCCCAATCGATCACCGACTGCGCGAGATCAATCGGACCGGTATTGACGATCAGTTCGGCGTCTTCGACCGCGGCGACGATGGCAAGTTCGGTGCCTTCGAACACGCTGCGATCGCGCTCGGGGCCCAAGTGATAGGCGCGCCGGCCAAGCGCCGCAAAGAACGGATCGGTGCGCTCGATCAACGCCGTGCGCGTCGCATCGCCCGATGACAGCACTTCACCGTAGAGCGCCCGCTCGATCCCCATGCGGGCAAGCGCATCGATCAACGGGCCGGCGCGGCGCGGCGCATTCGACAGCATCAGCGTGTTTTTGCCGACACTCTTGAGTGCGGTGAGCGTCGCGGCTGAAGGCGGGTAGGCCGTTTCGCCGTCGTGGATAAGGCCCCAAAGATCGAGAATGAATCCATCGTAGCGATCGGCGACTTGATGGAGGCCTTGAATTGCAATCACGGCTTGGCGCTCCGGCGATGATCGGCGCCGACGGCCTCGGCCACATGCGCAAAACCGTCGCGCATCAAAAGGGCGGCTAATTCGCGCTTGATGCGCCCCACCAATCCCGGGCCTTCGTACACCAGCGCCGTATAGAGCTGCACCAACGAAGCGCCAGCGCGAACCTTGGCATAGGCATCGGCGCCCGAGGCAACGCCGCCGACGCCGACCAGCGGAATTCGTCCGCCCGTCAGCGCAAAGACCTCGCGCAACAGCCGGGTCGATGGTTCGAATAACGGCCGTCCGCTTAAGCCGCCGGCTTCGCCCGCATGCGGGGATGTCAGCGTCGCCGGGCGCGCAATGGTCGTATTACTGACGACAATGCCGTCGAGCTTTTCGGCCTCGGCGACGCGGCAGACGTCATTGATGTCCGCGACCGCAAGATCGGGTGCGATTTTGATCAGCAGCGGCGGCTTCTTCTGGGATTGATCGCGCACCGACGCGACCGCACGTATGACTTTGACCAATGGCTCAATCGATTGCAGCGCCCTGAGGCCGGGGGTGTTGGGCGACGACA
>VGEM01000156.1 GCA_016869315.1 Alphaproteobacteria bacterium
ATCTTACGGCCTTTTCAGGTCGCGGTTTCCAATTGACGGCTCACGTCCGTGCCTGATCGGCCGTCGACGAACGCTCAGCTATGGTGATCTCGATGCGTTGACCGCTCGCCTTTCTTCGGCGCTCGGCGCGGCCGGCGCCAGGCCCGGAGATCGAATCGCGGCGCAGCTCGAAAAGAGCGTCGAAGGCGTTGCGCTCTATCTTGCCGCCCTTCGTGGCGGGTTCGTCTTTCTGCCGCTGAATACAGCCTATCGGACGGACGAGGTCGATTACTTCCTGAACGATGCTGCGCCATCGGTCGTCGTCGCCGACCCAGCCCAGGCCTCGACACTGGCCGCGGCGAAGACGATTGGCGCCAAGGCGGTCATGACACTTGATGCCTTTGGCGCCGGCACGCTGATGGATGCGACGCGTGCGGCAAGCGCTGACGCGGTGATCCATCCGTCAAAGCCCCGCGATCTCGCCGCAATTCTCTATTCGTCCGGTACGACCGGGAAGCCCAAAGGCGTGATGCTGACCCATCACAACCTCGCGTCCAACGCTCTGACGCTTCACAAATTGTGGCAATTCGCACCAACAGATGTCTTGTTGCACGCGCTGCCGATTTTTCACGTCCATGGCCTGTTCGTGGCGCTCAACACGTCGCTGCTGAATGGCACGCCGATTCTTTTTCGCGACAAGTTCGTGGCCGAAGACGTCATCGCCGACTTGAAGACGGCGACCGTGTTCATGGGCGTGCCGACCTATTATGTGCGCCTCGTGCAATCGGCAGGCCTTACGCGCGACGCCACGCCCACATGCGGCTGTTCATTTCGGGCTCGGCGCCGCTGCTGCCCGAGACCTTCGCATCCTTCGAAGCGAAGACCGGGCACGCCATCCTCGAACGCTACGGTATGACCGAGGCCGGCATGATCACCAGCGCCCTGCCCAACCAGCCGAAGCGACCCGGCATCGTGGGCTGGCCGCTACCGGATGTGAGCCTTCGGCTCGCTCCGGGCAGCGGTGAAATCGAGATCAAAGGGCCGAACGTCTTCGCCGGTTATTGGAACAAGCCCGAGAAGACCGTGGAAGACTTCACGGCAGATAGCTACTTCAAGACCGGCGATATCGGCGAACGCCTGTCCGACGGCGCCATCGCAATCGTCGGCCGTGCCAAAGACATATTTATCTCGGGCGGCTACAACGTTTACCCGAAGGAGATTGAAGGCGAGATCGACCAGCTGCCGGGCGTCGACGAATCGGCCGTCGTCGGCATGCCCCACGCGGACTTCGGTGAAGCGGGCCTTGCCGTTATCGTGATGAAGCCCGGCCATGATCCGTTATCGACGGATGTCGTGAAGCGCGCGCTCAGGGACCGGCTCGCCAATTATAAGATTCCCAAGATGGTTGTGGTTACGAAGGCGCTGCCAAGAAACGCCATGGGCAAGGTTCAAAAAGCATTGTTACGCAATGGTTTTCGCGAATTGTGGCAGGGCGATGCGCGCAAGGGTTGAATGATCGGCGTGCGCCCATGCTAGACTTCACCCGGTAAATGAGGCGACACAACAGAGTATGCGGACATGAACCAACGCCCGCTCCACGACACGCACGGTCAGATCGCGCCACCGTCGGGGCCAACTTTGTGGACTCAACACTATTATGCCGCCAACGATGGTGAAACGATCGGCTTTGTCGATTGCGGGCCGGGACCGGACGACAATGCGCCGGCCACCTACGTCGTTCGTGTTCGACAAGGCGCGGTGAAGTGCGATTCGCAGCAGGAAGCGGAAGCCTGGCTGCAAAAACATCTCGCTCACGAGCGCCGCGGCAAGGCCGCCACGACCCTCGTGCGCGCTTAGGGCCCGATCGGAATTGACTGCATTCGCGTCGGCACGACGTCAGTGTCGTTGGCCGCGGTCAACCGCTCGTCTCAATCGGCAAACTCAGATCCGGCCCCCACTCGGTCATCGAGCCGTCGTAGAGCGCGACGTTCTTGTGGCCGAGCAGGAGAAGCGCGAACGAGTCGGTCGTCGCCGAAATGCCGCCGCCGCAGTAGGTAATGACTTTGTCCTTGGCCAGCGCGCCGGAGCCAGCAAACCTCTTCTTGAGTTCCGCAGCCGGCAGAAAGGTCTTGGATTGAGGGTCGATCAAATCCATTGCATAGACATTGACCGAGCCCGGAATGTGGCCGGCGCGGGCGTAGGCCGCGCTCATCTTCTTGCCCGAATGGACATCAGGATGCAGCGCATTGATGATGCAGGTGTCGTCCTTGCCGAGAGCGGCGACGACATCGTCCTTGTTGATGATCTGGCCCGGTCTCGGATGTGCGGTGAATGTCGCGCTCTCGACCGGCCGGCGCTCGGCCATCCATTTGTCCCAGCCCCCGTTCAGGACCTGGACGTTGTCGTGACCCATGGCGCGGAACATCAGGAATAACCGTGTCGCCCAGTAATTGGCGCCACGGCTGTAGAGAACGACCCGGTGCTTGTTGGAAATGCCCTTTGACGAGATCACCCGCTCGAACTGTTCGGGCGGCGTCATCATGAAGCGCAGCTTGGGATGCGGCGCCGCGAGCTCTTCCAACAGATCGACAAAGACCGCGCCCGGAATATGCGCCGCCGTCCAATCGGCGACTCCTTTCTTGATGTCGTAACGACCGTCGGGCTGGATCGCCATCACGACATTGCAATCGACGATCTTGATGGTGGGATTGCCCAGGTTGCGGGCAAGCCAGCCGGTTTCAACCAGCAGACTGGGTCGCGCGTAACCGCCCGATGACTTGTGCGGAGCCGGCTTCTTTTTTGTCGCGGCCTTGCGACGAATTGCACGCGCCATGGTTCACGCCTCCGTTGCGTACTTTCTTTGGGTCAGAATGGCTCCGGCAACGACGGCAAGCGCGGGGCCCGGACCTGGCACTACCACCAGATAGAATATCCCAAATGCCAGAAGCAGGAGATTGACGCCGTGGCAGATGCGCCAGGAAATCGGATCGGTCGCCCGGCCGCCACGCGCTGCCAGCACATTGACGGCAATCCCGGCCGCAACGCCCATGTCCATGCCGAGGTACCACACGACACGAAATGTCACCTCGTCGAACATGACAAAGACGAGGATCGCGTGGAACGTGCTGATGCACGCCAGAGCAATCAGTGCCGAGAAGTGCAAAACGTTCATGCTGCCTTCTCCATGTCGGGGAAATATTTCGCCAGCATTCGGGCGCTGTGGTCAACCAGATTGCGATGCTTGAGCGCCTGGGTCTTGAGCGGAAAATCCCACGGGGTGTGGGTAATCGAGGCAAAGAATGCGAACAGCACGGCGTCGATAACCGTCGGCTGATCGCCGAAGCCCCACGCACGATTGCCGAGCCAGTGCGCCAGGGCCTGAACGTCACCGATGCCCATGGCCCAGAGCGTTCCCGCATCGTGGCGGCCGAGACCGTGGGCGTGGAGCGCTTTCTTGACCTGTTTTTGGATCAGCGAACCAACGATCGGCATCAGCCAGCCCGGAAGTCCCGTCACGTCCTTGACGTAACCGGTCACATGTTTCGCGTTGTCGGGATCGAGCCAGCGCGCATAAACGATCGCCCAATAGAGGTGCTCTTCCATCAAGCGCTGCAGCGCCAGCGACTGGGCGCGCTCGGCCAGCGTCAACTTTCCCTCGACCCGGTTTCCAAATCTCGATTCGAGCTGCGATATGATCAGCCCGGAATCCGCGATGATCTCGTCACCGAGCCGGATAAACGGCGCTTTTCCGGTCGGCGAACGCGCCGAACCGCGGGCCGGTTCGATCCGATGGTCGAATCCCGCCATCCGGAGGTAGGTCTCAAGCTTGATGCAGAATGGACTTGCGTTCGGCAGACCATACATCTGCCGATATTGGTGAAGCACGATCTGCCCTGGCGGACTCGGGACACTCGCCATCGGATCTCCTTACATGAAGCCGCCGGCCTGCCGTCGCCACAGCCGGGCATAAATGCCGTCGGCCGCCAGCAGGGCGGCATGAGTGCCTCGCTCTGCGATCACGCCGCCGTCAAGCACGACAATACGATCCATCGACATGATGGTCGACAGGCGGTGAGCAATGGCGACAACCGTACGGCCGGCCATCAGCTTCATCAGCGCGTCCTGGATTTGCGCTTCAGCTTCACTGTCGAGGGACGACGTCGCTTCGTCGAGGATGAGGATCGGCGCGTCCTTGAGAAAGGCACGGGCGATGGCGACACGCTGCCGCTCGCCACCCGACAGCTTCATGCCTTTCTCGCCAACCACGGCGTCATACCCCTTGTCGCGCGCGGCAATGAAGTCATGGCAGTGCGCCGATTTTGCCGCGGCGACGATCTCGTCATCACTCGCGTCGGGTCGCCCATAGGCGATGTTGTCCCGCACCGTACGATGGAACATGCCGGGGGCCTGCGGCACTTCGGCAATGGCGCGATGGATCGACGCCCAGCCGGCCCTCGCGACATCCTGCCCGTCAATCAGGATGCTTCCCTGTTGAATATCGAACTGCCGGCGCAGCAAGCGGATGAGCGTGCTCTTGCCGGCGCCCGATGGCCCGACCAGGCCGATGCGCTCGCCGGCGCGGATATCGAGCGAGAGTTGTTTGAAAACGGGCGTGTGGTCGGGATAGGCAAACGTGACGTCGCGAAACTCAATGCGGCCGGCGGTGACGGCGAGAGGCGCCGCATCCGGCGGATCGGCGATCTCGTGGGGGGCGGCGATGGTCTTGAGCGAGTCGGTCAATTGACCGATCTGTTCCTGCACCACCAGGATGGCATCGCCGAGACTCGCCACCCAATTGCTCACCAGCAGGCCAAGGGTGGTGATGGCGACAAAATCGCCGACGCCCATGCTGCCTGCCAACGTGCGGTCGAGCGCGCCCACGGACAGGATGGCGACATAGGCGACGCACGACATATTCAAGACGATTCGCATTTTCACCAGTTCGGTCCGCCACTGGAGCACCGTGTCTTGCTCGGTTTCGGTGAAGGGCCGGATCAGACGGCGCTCGAAGACGCACCGGGCGAAACTCAGCACGGCCTCCCAATTGAAAATCGCATCCGCCAGCTTGCCTGACTGGGTCGATCCGGTCTTGGCGGCGGCAATCGCAAACGGCCGGCAGCGCCGCGAGAACACGACCGAAACCCAGATGAAAACAGCGATAAAAGCCAGCGTCGGCAAGATCAGGATGGGTTCGGACCGCGCCGTCAGCCAAAGCGCCATGGCGAGAAACGTTGCGATACGCACGAAACTCGAACAGGCGATATCGATCAGCCCCGAGGTGGCGTTCCCCATCTGCCTGACTTTGTGAGCGAGCGTGCCGGTCGTCTCGTCGAGGAAGAAGCGCGGGGCATGACCCAGCAGCCAGACGAAGGCTTCGTCGTAGATCCGGCTGCGGATCATCAGCATCGTGCGCGAGGCGTACACGCTGTAGGCATAGCCGAACTGTGGCGCGATCACCCAGGTCGCGACCAGGGCCGCGAACCACAGCCATACGGGTTCGGCGCCCGCACCCGCATTGACCACCGCGTTGACGCCGTCGACCAACGCACCCAGCACATAGGGCCGAAACGCGTCGATCGACGCATTGCCGATCATCAGTGCAGCCATGCCGGCAAAGCGGAGCCGATAGCCGCGCTCGATCTGCCGTCCAACGAAGCGCCAGGGCGTGCCTAACGGCGGTTCGATGATTGGCTCGGCATCGGCATTGTCGCCAACATATTGACGCATCAGCGACGAACGGAACGTTGAATCGTCTGGCAAGAATCTATTTCCGGCATTCGGGGACAGCGGCTCGAATCATATCCGGGAAATACTCGGCGCGCACGCTCAGCGTCGCGGCGGGGCGTCGCAGCGGGGCATCGCAGCATTACGTCACAGCCGGGCGTTACATCGCCTTGGCCCGCTCGCGCAGAACGAACTTCTGAACCTTGCCGGTCGACGTCTTCGGCAGATCGCCAAAGACAATCGTCTTCGGCACTTTGAACTTGGCGAGATTGTCGCGGCAGAAGGCGATGATGCCCTCGGCCGAACCGGAGCGCCCGGGCTTCAGCGTGACGAACGCACACGGCGTTTCGCCCCAATGCGGATCGGGCCGCGCCACAACCGCCGCTTCAAGCACATCGGGGTGCTTGAACAGCACGCCTTCGACCTCGATCGTCGAAATGTTTTCGCCGCCGGAAATGATGATGTCCTTCGAGCGATCCTTGAGTTCGATGTAACCGTCGGGGTGCAATACGCCGAGATCGCCCGAATGAAACCAGCCGCCCTTGAGCGCCTCATCGGTCGCCTTGGGATTCTTGAGATACCCCTTCATGACGACATTGCCGCGAAACATCACTTCGCCCATGCTCGTGCCGTCGGCGGGCACCGGTGTCATGGTTCTGGGATCCATCACCGTCAGACCATCGAGCACGTGATAGCGCACCCCCTGACGGGAGCGGAGCGCGGCGCGATCCGCCGGCGACCGATCGTTCCAAGCGTCGTGCCACGCACAAACCACGGCCGGGCCGTAGACTTCGGTGAGGCCATAGGTATGCGTGACGGCAAAGCCCATCGCTTCCATGGCGCCGATCACGGCCGCCGGTGGCGCCGCGCCGGCGGTCATCACCTTCACCCCTAGCGGCACGCCCGCTTTGTGCTCGGCCGCGGCGTTGACCATCATGTTGAGCACCGTCGGCGCGCCACACATATGACTGACGCCGTGATCGGCGATGGCGCGAAAGATCGCACCCGCATCGAACCGCCTCAGACAAACGTGGGTTCCGGCCATGGCCGTGATCGACCATGGAAAGCACCAGCCGTTGCAATGAAACATCGGCAGGGTCCACAAGTAGGTCGGATGCAACCCCATGCCCCACGCCAGCACATTGCCAATCGCATTCAGGGCCGCGCCACGATGATGGTAAACCACGCCCTTGGGATTGCCGGTCGTGCCCGATGTATAGTTGAGCGCGATGGCCTGCCACTCGTCGGCGGGCAGCGACCAGGCGAAATTCGGATCGCCGCCGCCGATGAATGATTCGTAATCCTCGTCTCCAAGACGGGGATCAGTCGGGCCGAGGGCATCGACAATATCGATCACGCGCGGCTTGGTCGCGCACAGCGTGAGCGCCTCGCCGACGACGCCGGCATATTCGGTATCGGTCAGCAGAACCTTGGCCTCGCCATGATCGAGGGTGAAGGCAATCGTCTTGGCATCGAGCCGGGTATTAATGGCGTTCAGCACCGCTCCGGTCATCGGTACGCCGAAATGCGCCTCGAGATGCGCCGGAATGTTCGGGGCAATAATGGCGACCGTGTCGCCGCGGCCAATTCCGATTTTATCCAAGGCCGACGCCAGTCGGCGCGATCGGTCATGGAGCTGGCGATAACTGAACCGCACGGGGCCATGTATGACGGCGACATGGTCAGGATAGGTTTCGGCGCTCCGGCGCAAAAAATCGAGGGGAGTCAGGGCGGTAAAGTTGGCCGGCAATCGGGGCAGATTCTGGTCGTAAATGTTTTTCATCGTGTCGCCCGGACGTGAGACATCGGATCGTGCGTTATTACCCTATGCGGATTTTCTGCCGGTGCTACCCTTTCCTGGCGGACGGCGCCCGCGGGGCGCGCGTCCAAGGGCCAAGCATCGGGAGGAAACGTCATGGCTGATGGCAAGGAAGCGCGGCAAACGTACGCTGCCGACTTTATTAAGGGTGACTGGGACAAGGCAGTCTATCTCGATAGCGCGCACAGCGACAATCTGATGTCGGTCGTGCTCGCGCTTGGCGCCGAATTCTGGACCATGCGCCGGCGCATGATGGTGCTGGAGAAAGTCCTCGGAAACGACAAGATCGCGGCGGCGATCGAAAGCTACGTGCCCTCGAAGGAAGAAGGTCTGGCGTGGGACAAATCCCGCGACGAATTCATCGAGCGTACGTTTAGCGCGCTCACGCGTCCGACCGCGGCGCTGCCGACCACCCCGCCGACCGGAATCGTTCCGCCCCTTGGCAAGCGTTCGTAAGGGAGGGCCACATCATGTTCGATCGTCGCTCCATTCTTTCCGGCACCTCGGCCTCACTCATTGCCGGCGCCTTCAACGCGTATCACGCGAAGGCCGATGAGGTGGTCGATGTCCGCATCGACCCCAACTCGTTGAGCCCGGAATACATCAAGCGTCACACCGTGCGCTTCCCGAAGCTCGACGAAGACAGCTAC
>VGEM01000157.1 GCA_016869315.1 Alphaproteobacteria bacterium
AAATGAAGCTGATTCTGCTCATGCTGGTCCAATTCGGCTTGCCGGTGTCCGCTGCCGATTTGACCTTTTCGACCGTCAACGGGCATGGCGACGTGCCGATGAACGTGGCCGAGACGGGCAACCCAAGCGGCCCCGAGATCATCTTCATCCATGGCATGGCGATTGGGCTGCAGAGCTTCCGGCCGCAGTTCGAATCCGACCTCGCCAAGGATTTCCGACTCGTGGCGTACGATCTCCGCGGTCACGGCAATTCGGGTAAGCCTTGGCGCCCTGACGACGTCAACAAGCCCGACATCTGGGCCGACGATCTTGCCGCCGTCATCAAGGCAAAGAGACTGAAACGCCCGGTGGTGGTCGGCTGGTCATACGGAGGTTTCATCTTCGCCGACTATGTTCGGAAATACGGTGACGGCGACCTCGCCGGCCTCAACCTGGTTGCCTCGATCGCGGGACTGGTGCCGCAGCCCCCTCCGGTCGGAAACATGTCACCCGAGGACATCAAACGGCGCGCTGCGATGCAGACGTCGGGCAACTTGCTCGACAACCTCGCCATGGTCGAGGCGACGGTGAAGTTGTTCGAGTTTCCAAGCATGGCCGACGACTATCGTGCCGAGATGCATGCGATGGGGGCCATGGTGCCGGCCTATTTCCGGCGCGCGTTTGTCGGACGCAATCTCGATCATCAAGACGTGACGCCGAAACTGCGGCTGCCAATCCTGATTACGATGGGGTCGAAGGATCTTGCGGCTGGCAAGGGGCCCTTCGACCGCCTGCAGGCGGCGCTCCCGAAGGCCCGAGTCTCGGTCTATCAGGGGGTTGGGCACTTACCGTTTGCCCAGGATCCGGCACGGTTCAATCGCGAATTGGCTGACTTTGTGCGCGCTGTTCAGCGTTAGATTGTGCAGTGCAACAAGATTCTTGACTTTGTGGATAACTTAGCCGATATTGGAACGGCATAGATTTCTCGCGGTTGCGCGACGCCCCTCTTCGCCACCTTGGCGCCCTCGGGCGAATTATCTCGAAGAAGTCTCCTCTCACCCGTTAGCTCCCAGCGCAAGGAGCGACACAAACCGCCGAACCGGCCTCAATCCGGTTTTGCGGCAACATAGGATTTTTTGTTGTGGATACGATTTCAACCTTCGATCGCCTCGGATTGTCCGAGCCCCTCTGTCGAGCCTTGAGTGGCGGTGGCTACACGCACCCGACCCCGATCCAGGCCCGCGCCATTCCCGTCCTGCTCGACGGCGAAGACTTGCTTGGCGTTGCCCAGACCGGCACTGGCAAGACGGCGGCCTTTACCCTGCCGATGTTGCAGCACCTGTCGGAAGTGCACGAACCGCCCATGCCGCGCGGCTGTCGCGCGCTGATCCTGGCGCCGACCCGCGAATTGGCGTTGCAGATCACCGAAAGCATCCAGCGCTACGGCAAGTTTCTCAAGCTCAGCCACGTCTGCATCTACGGCGGTGTCGGCGAAAACCCGCAGATCGAGGCCCTGCAAAAGGGCGTCGATATCATCATTGCGACGCCGGGCCGTCTGCTCGATCTGATGCGGCGCCGTTTCGTGCGCCTCGACCAGACCATGTTCCTGGTACTGGACGAAGCCGATCGCATGCTCGACATGGGCTTCATCAAGGACGTGACCTCGATCGTTCGCACATTGCCCAGAGAACGCCAGTCGATGTTGTTCTCGGCGACCATGCCGCCGGCCGTGACCCAACTTGCCGGCAAAATGCTGATCGATCCGGTCCGCATTGAAGTGAGCCCGCGCCCGGTGCCGGTCGAACGGATCGTCGAGCGCGTTTACCACGTGCAGGCGGCGAGCAAGCGATACCTGCTGGCCGACATTCTGCGCGATCAGTCGATGAACCGCGTGATCGTCTTCACGCGCACGAAGCACGGCGCCAACCGCGTCGTCGAGCACTTGTCGAAGACCGGCGTTGCCGCGGCGGCCATCCATGGCAACAAGTCCCAGAACGCCCGTCAGCGGGCCCTGGCCGACTTCAAGGCGGGCAAGGCGAGGGTGCTGGTGGCGACCGACATCGCCGCACGCGGCATCGACGTCGCCGACGTCAGCCATGTGGTCAACTTTGAACTACCCAACATTCCGGAAAGCTACGTCCACCGCATCGGTCGGACGGCGCGTGCCGGAGCGGCGGGGGTCGCGATTTCGTTTTGCGATCCCGCGGAAAAGTCGTATCTGCGGGATATCGAACGGCTGACGAAGCGGCCGCTGACCGAGGTCAAGGCCGAAGTCCGCACCCGCGTGCCGGCGCCCCAGCCGGCCGCGATCCGTCAGGCAGCTTAGCAGCGCGGGCAGTGTGGGCTTCCGGCTTTCGGAAGACGCGATGCTCAAACGAGAAGATGGAGCGAGCAGTCTGATATCGACTCAGCACTGCTCGCTCCTAGCGAGATCGGCGAACAGGAGATCGAATGGCTAAAGAGCAGTTGCTTGAGTTTGAAGGTGTTGTGACCGAGGTGCTTCCTGATGGACGTTACCGGGTCAAGCTCGACAACGAGCACGTCATCATTGCCTACACCGCGGGCCGGATGAAAAAGAACCGCATCCGCACACTGGCGGGCGATCGGGTGATGGTCGAAGTATCGCCTTACGACCTCGGCAAGGGCCGTTTGATCTTCCGCCACAAGGACGAGAAGTTCATGCCACGCCCCGAGCGGCGGCAGTTCAATAATCGGCGCTGACCGGAAGCTCTTCGCTGTTGGCGGGCGACTTGAACGTCCAGGCTTTCGGCCACATCCGGTCGAACAGCCCGTCTTCCTGTACGAGTTGATGATACAGCACCGCCAAGAGGTGCAATATCACCAGTGCGTAGAGCGCGAGGCTCGACCACTCGTGGATTTCCTCGGTCAGCGTCGACAGTGACCGATCGAGTGGAACCCATTGCGGGATGTCGACCAGCCCGAAGAAGTCGGTCTTGCGACCGCGCGCGGCGGCGGAAATATAACCGCTGATCGGCATCGTCAGCGTAATCAGGTACAGCGCCATATGCGTCGCCCATGCGGCGAGCGCCTGCCACCATGGTTGCGGCTCGGACAAGGCGGGCGGACGATGGGTCAGCCGCCAGCCGACGCGCAACCACGCCAGCCCGAAGATGAGAATGCCGACCGATTTGTGAATGGCGAGGAGTGCGTTGCGCTCGGCCGCCGTCTCGGTCGAATCAAGCAGCCAGGCCAGCGCGACACCGATCAAGACCAAGGCGGCGGTCAGCCAATGAAAGGCGATCGCCGTCGTCGAGTATCGGATCGTGACCGGTTGCGGCATTTGTCGCTCCCCTGGCAGACATCCTATCCCGGGATCTTGGACAAAAAAGCGGCAATGTGGGTGCTGGTAGGTTGTCGAACTGGGACAGCCGCCCATGTCGGTCGGTCGTTGGCGATCGGGGGAGGGGCCTTGTTGCCGCGCGGCGAAACGCAAATCAACGCCCCCTCACCCTAACCCTCTCCCCGCTGGGGAGAGGGTGCCGATCCACCTTCGCTGCTGCGCAGCTTCGGTGGACTAACACCCAAACCCGCCGAAGCCTTGGCGAAGGCGGGGCGCAGCGAGGCGGTGAGGGGGGATGTACCAACCAACTGCGAGTCCAGGTGCTCGCAGGTCCCGGCGGCCGCCTTGACCTGAAGCCGGCTTTCGCCCATCAAACCTGCGCTCCAACCTCCTGTGTCCGAGGCCGCCATGTCTGCCATTACCGACATCATCGCTCGCGAAATCCTCGACTCGCGAGGCAATCCAACCGTTGAAGTCGATGTCACGCTGGCGAGCGGCGCGACGGGGCGCGCGGCGGTGCCGTCGGGCGCATCGACCGGGGCGCACGAAGCCGTGGAACTGCGCGACGGCGACAAGAAGCGCTACGGCGGTAAGGGCGTGAAGAAGGCCGTTCAGTCGGTCAACGGCGAACTGCATGCGGCGCTGGCAGGCCAGGACGCCGCCGATCAGGTCAAGATCGACCGCATCATGATCGATCTCGATGCCTCGCCGAACAAGAGCCGGCTCGGCGCCAACGCCATCCTCGGTGTGTCGCTTGCGGTCGCCAAGGCCGCCGCGGCCGACGCCAAGCTGCCGCTCTATCGCTACATCGGCGGCGCCGCTGCGCATCTGATGCCGGTGCCGATGATGAACATCGTCAACGGCGGCGCACATGCCGACAATCCGATCGACATCCAGGAATTCATGATCATGCCGGTGACGGCCGCGACCATGGCCGATGCGGTGCGGGTCGGCTCCGAAGTTTTCCAGGAGCTCAAGAAGCAGCTCAAGGACGCCGGCCACAATACCAACGTCGGCGACGAAGGCGGTTTCGCGCCCCACCTGAAAAGCGCCGACGAAGCCTGCGCCTTCATCATGAAGTCGATCGAAGCGGCGGGCTACAAGGCGGGCAGCGACGTCGTGCTGGCGCTCGACTCGGCGTCGACCGAGTTCTTCAAGAATGGCAAGTACAACATGGACGGCGAGGGCAAGGTGCTCGATGCCGCCGGCATGGTGAAATTCTACGAAGGCCTGGTCAGCAAGTATCCCATCGTCTCGATCGAAGACGGCATGGCCGAAGATGACTTCGACGGTTGGGCGCAACTGACCAAGGCGATCGGCGGCAAGTGCCAGCTGGTCGGTGACGATCTGTTTGTTACGAACCCCGCGCGGTTGTCGGACGGCATTTCAAAGGGCCTCGCCAACTCGATCCTGGTCAAGGTCAATCAGATCGGCACGCTGACCGAAACCCTGGCCGCGGTCGAAATGGCGCATAAGGCCGGCTACACCGCCGTCATGTCGCACCGCTCGGGCGAGACCGAAGACTCAACCATCGCCGACATCGCCGTCGCCACCAACTGCGGCCAGATCAAGACCGGCTCGCTGTCGCGCTCGGATCGCCTGGCGAAATACAATCAGCTCATCCGCATCGAAGAACACCTCGGCCGCGTCGCCATGTATGGCGGCAACGCGTTCAAGAAGAAGCGGGGGCTGAAGGGTTAAGCTGCGCTCGGCACATGCGACGGTCCGGGTCGCGAGGCCGAGACGCCGCCATCATCGAGATCCCGTACCGCGATCCGGCGGTGGCCTTCGCGCCGTTGGCTGAAACCCCGTTTGCGGTCTACCTCGATAGCGCGGCGGCGGACCAGCGTGGGCGCCATTCGATTATCGCCGCCTCGCCGCGTGAGGTCGTGAAGGTCGAATCCTTGACCGCAGGCGTATTCGAGACGCTACGCGCTTTGCTCGGCGCGCGGCACCGACCATGGGCCGGGCCAGGCGCTTTTGGCGGCGGGATTGTGGGCTTCCTCGGTTACGAGGTCGGCGGCCTGCTCGAGGCTCTTCCCGAACCGCGACCGGCCGATTTTCCGGTTCATGCGGCCTTCGGCGTCTATGAAACGTTTGCCACTTTCGATCTGGCGACGCGCCGGGCGTGGGCCATCGACATCAACGGCCGGCACGCGCACGCCGCGGCGTTCGAGGCGCAGCTTGGCCGCGCTGGCGGCGTTCGCGTGGACTCGACGATTGAACCGCGTTGGCGCTCCGACTTCTCCGCCGACGCCTATACGCAGCGCGTGCAGCGCGTGATCGATTACATCGGCGCTGGCGACGTATTCCAAGCCTGCCTGACCCAGCGCTGGACGGCACCGTGGCCGCCGGGGTTGCCGGCCTACGCCGTGTATCAACGCCTGCGCCGGCTGGCGCCGGCGCCGTACGCGGCCTTCATGGCCCTCGAGAATGGAACAGCAGTGCTGTCGGCGTCGCCCGAGCGGTTCCTGTCGGCGACGGCGGACGGTCATGTCGAGACGCGGCCGATTAAGGGGACGCGGCCGCGCGGCCGGACCGCGCCGGAGGACCGCCAATTGGCCGACGCCCTGGCGGCGAGCGTCAAGGACCGGGCCGAGAACTTGATGATCGTCGATTTGCTGCGCAATGATCTGTCTCGCGTTTGCCGGATCGGTTCGGTCGCCGTCCCTGAACTCTGCCGGCTCGAAACCTTCGCCGGCGCTCACCACTTAGTGTCATCGGTGACCGGACGTCTGCGCACGGATCGCGATGCTATCGATTTGCTGATGGCGTGCTTCCCGGGCGGCTCGGTCACGGGCGCCCCAAAAATTCGGGCAATGCAGATCATCTCCGAACTGGAGGCCAGCGCGCGCGGACCTTATTGTGGCGCCATGATGTGGCTGGGATACGATGGCGCCCTCGACTCCTCGATCCTGATCCGGACCCTGCTCAAGGCGGGCGATACCGCGTACGCGCACGCCGGCGGCGGAATCGTCTCGGACTCGAACCCGGAGGACGAGCTGCGCGAATGCCTGGTCAAGGCCGGGCCGCTGTTGGCCGCGCTGGGCGCAGATCCGCCGTGACGGCGCGCGTCTTCCTGAACGGCGGCCTGGTGCCGGCGAATGCAGCACGCATCGACCCCGCCGACCGTGGGTTCCTGCTCGGCGACGGATTGTTCGAGACCATCGCCGTGGTTGGGGGCAGCGCGCTGCGCCTGGACCGGCACTTTGCCCGGCTGCGCGACGGCGCCGCTGTGATCGGGCTGCCGATACCATGGGCCGATCAGGACCTTGCCGCCGCCGTTGAGTCGACCGCGGCTGAAAACGGCCTCGTCGAGGCCGCGGTGCGCCTGACCGTGTCGCGCGGCAGCGGGCCGCGCGGTGTGCTGCCGCCCGCGTCGCCATCGCCGACCTTGCTGATTACCGCCGCGCCGTCGCCGCCCGCCACCGCCGTCAAGGTCGTCGTCGCGACGGTGACGCGGCGCAATCAGCACTCGCCCCTGGCTCGAATCAAGAGCCTGAACTACCTCGACAATGTTCTCGCCCGTGCCGAGGCGGCGCGCCGCGGCGCCGACGACGCCGTGCTGTTGAACACCGATGGATACGTAGCCGAGACGTCGATCGCCAACCTGTTCGCGGTCGTGGACGGCGAACTGGCGACACCGCCCATCATCGACGGCGCGCTGCCCGGGATCATGCGCGCCGAAATCCTGCGCCATGGCGGCGCTGTCGAACGATCTCTGAGCGTGGCGGAGCTTGGGCGGGCTCAGGAAGTGTTCGTCACCAGCGCGCTCGGAATGAAGCCGGTGCTGGCAATCGATGGCAAGCCGGTCGGCGACGGCACGGCCGGGGCCATGGCCGCCGACCTGGCTCGGCGCATTCCGAATTGCCGCTGATTGGCCGCGCCGGCCGGCTAACGGACGATGACCGATTTTAAGAGGGAGTTCCGGCGACATGATCGCAGTTGCGTAAAACGCAAGCCAGGTCGGGTACCGAAAGACAGAGAGGCGCGCGCCCCTTATCCTGATTGCGTGAGGAATTTAGACGGACAGGTACTTGACCGGTATCCGCGCTTGCTAGATCGATTTCGACCCTTGGATATTTCTGTGACAGTGTACTCATCTCAATTAGGTGCATTGTCGTGTGTGGATGACCCCTCCGTCGCAAGAAGATTCTTCGACGTGTTGACGCTTGATCGGGGGTAGTCACGGTAACCCCACCGCAACCACACGAGAGGCGACACTATTACTGACGGCTAGAGGCGGGCGCACGAAGCCGGCGACACTCGAAGTGCACCCGCACTATGGTAGATAAAGCGAGAATCGCACTCTTGGGGTTTCGCATAGCGGTCAAGACGACGGCTTTGCTGCGACGGACGCTATCGATACGCCTCTCTGCCTTCCGGGAGGGCGGGAGCCGGGCTATTCTGCCGCCAATCAGCGCCAGATTGGCCGCTGATAAGGGGAATGTCGGGTTAGCATCGCAATTGATTTGAATTCAACCGATGACGAGGCACCCGAAACTTATTGCCGGCCGCCGCTTCGGCTCACGGCTCGTGGACTAAAGAATCCATGGATCAACTTGCCAGTCCCTATTTGTCGATCGATCTCGAAGAGTGGTGTCGTTTGCACCAGCAGCCATACATGCTGCTTGCGCGTGAAACCTACGCACTCGCACCTGTCCTTGGCATTCCTGGGCTTCCAACTCGGCATGTGGTTGAGTTTCAGCGGCCGCGTGTTTTTTTGTGGTCGCGTCACCGATGCAATGATCTTGTCTGCCGAGTTCGTTACAGTTACGACAGACGGCCACATCATTCACGAGGGCCTTACATCCAATGGCCTCACTGCAGTCGATGAGGTCGCGCTCGGCCTGAATGCCCAAGGCCGCATTCTTGTACCTTTG
>VGEM01000158.1 GCA_016869315.1 Alphaproteobacteria bacterium
GCCGAGACGCATCGCGCCGTGAGTGACCACCCCGCACATGCGCATGAACCCGCTCTCGAAGATCAATCGAATAGAACTTCCCCATGATCCACCTCCAAAAAAGGTGAATCACAAAATCGCTCCAAAGGGAATCCCCTTTCGATTCCTAATTCACGCTCGATGCTCTAGAAGTTCAGCCGCATGTCTTTACCCAAATCCACCGACTGGTCGGCGATGTTCGCGAGCTGGCTCGAGTCGGCCGCAGGGCCGCCGAGCGAATCGGAGATTGAGGGCCTCGTCAGCGAGATTCTCGACCACGGCTCGGCCGCGCCTGAAGCGGCATGTCGCGTCGGTTTGCGGGTGCTGCGCCGTGATCAAGCCATTGGGCGTGCTCTCGGCGCGGCGGCGCGGCGCGATAGCGACGGAATTGATGCCGTGGTCCCCACGCCTGCGTTCAGCGCGGCACTGGCGCGACCGCTGGCAACCGCCATCTTGCGCCAGTGTTTGATCACCGAGCCCGATATGGAACTGGTGCTGACGCGGTGGCGACGCTCATTGTTGCTGGAAACCGCGGGTGGGGCGGTGCCAATCGAAGCGATCGTCTCGCTCGCGCTGCAATGCTGGCTCAATGAGTTCGTATTTGCCGAGAGCCACGAGGAACGCGAGGCGCTCGCGGCTCTCACGATCAAGGCCGAGACGCCCGAGCAACTTGCAATCCTGGCGACCTACCGCGCCCTGACCGAGGGACAGATGAACGCTGCTCCGGCCGCATTGATCGACGCGCACATCAAACAACCCGCCATCGAATTGGGCCTATCGCGCCAGATCGACGAACTCGCTGCCGTTACCGATGCGACGTCGCGCGAAGTTCGGGCCCAATATGAAGCAAACCCCTATCCACGCTGGGTCAGCTGTCAGCGCGAGCAGCCGCGGCGGCTGGGCGAATTTCTGTCAAGCGTCAGCCAGGGGTATGGCGTCGATCTGCCGGCGGCGGGTCCCAATCCGGAGATTCTGATCGCCGGCTGCGGTACCGGCCAGCAGGCGATCCAATGCGCGTCCCAATTTCCCGACGCGCGGATCACGGGGCTCGATCTGTCACGGCCAAGCCTCGCCTACGCCGCACGCCAGGCGCGCCGATTTGGGCTCGGCAATTTGAAATGGATCGCCGGCGATCTGCTCAATCCTGTCGCCGGTTGGCAGGATCATTTCACCTATATCGAGTGTCTCGGTGTCCTACATCACCTCGCATCGCCAGCCGCGGGGCTGGCGGCGCTGGTCGGATGCCTGAAGCCGGGTGGGCTGATCTACCTCGGCCTCTACAGCGCCACCGCGCGCCGCTCGATCGGCGCCGCGCGTGAATTGATCGCGCAAGAAAGAATTGCTCCAGACCCGGTCGGTATTCGCCGCTTTCGCAAGCTTGTGTACGATGCCGCCTCGCGCCGCGGGCCCAAGGCCGACCGGCTTCGGTCGCTTTTGGGCTTTCTCGATTTCTATTCCATGTCGATGTGCCGCGATCTCGCGTTTCATGTCCAGGAACACCAGTTCAAGCCGGCCGGTGTCGCGGCATTGGTCGAAGGGGCCGGGCTTGAGCTGCTCGCGTTCGGCATCAACGATGCGGCCTTGGCCGGGGCCTATGCCCATGCCAATCCGACCGACCCGATGATGCGTGACGCGACACGCATCGACGCCTTCGAACGAAAGAATCCCAGCGCCTTCGCCGCGATGTATTTGTGCCTGGCGCGCAAGCTGGCAAAAAGACCCCAGCATCCCGATGAGATGATCCATGCCCAAAGCACATGACATGATGGCGTCGGTCGTGACCGACGAACAGGCGCGCCAGGACTATGCGCTGGCGCTGCGCATGCATCTCTACAAAGTCTACGGCATGTCGATGCGATCGTTCTTCGAGGGGCCGGTGACCCGCCGCTTCGAGAAGAAGCACAGGCGCCCACCGCAAACGCACAGCGAAGCGCGCCGCGCGCTCGACGAGGCAGCGCCATATAAGTTCTGGAGCGCAATGATGCGCGACGCTCAGCGCCAGTTGTGGGATTCGGTCGCCGATTCGATTGATCGCGACCGGCCCACCGTGACCGCGACCTATGACCGCCTCCATGCCAACGCGCGAGGATCGGTGACTCTGAAGCCCGGCCTTAAAATGCCGGTCTATATCGATGCACTCGATCATCACTGCATGCCGGGCGGCTATCATACCGATCTCGGCGGTGACGACCTTCGCGCCGGCGCGATGTACGACTTCGGTGGCGCCATGTACATGCGCGCTATCTCCACCACCAGCGGCGGGCAGCTCAATGATGGCCGCGGCCACTCGATCGCCGGTTTCCTGTTCGAGAACTGGCCCGGCTTCAAACCAACCCGCATCCTCGACATGGGCTGCACCGTTGGACAGAACACGCTACCGCTGTGCCAGCATTTCCCCGGCGCCGAGATCGTCGCCATTGATGTCGGCGCACCATGCCTGCGCTACGCCCATGCACGCGCCGAGGCGCTCGGCCATAAGGTGCATTTTGTGCAGGCCAATGCCGAGAAAACCGATTTTCCCGACGGATCATTTGATCTGATCGTCTCGCAAATCATGATGCACGAGATGAACCGGCCGGCGATCGACCGCGTGTTCCGCGAGTCGTATCGCCTGCTGAAGCCGGGCGGCATTGTCGCGCATCTCGACGTGCCGTTCCGCTTCGAGCACATGGATTTGTTCGAGCAAGTTGGCGCGACCTGGGAGCAATATCATAACAACGAGACCTTCATCGAAGGTCTGTGCCGGGTCGACTTCGCAGGCGTCGCCCGCGCCGCCAGTTTCCGCGAACTCAAGATCGGTTATCAGAAGTCGATCCGCGATCCGATCAAGGAGCGCACGCCGCTCAAGGACAGACCGAGCACGGATGGGCGGTATTGGCTGATCGTTTCAGGCGTGAAGTGATGTTATGCCGCCTGAAAGGGGCATTCCGTCAGCTGCAGCGTAATTACGGTCAGAAGGCCATCTCCGACATTACGTGAAATGTGTCCGGGCCCGCGCATGTCCTCGGCAAGGAAGAACTCGCCGGGTCCGAAGCGACGCTTCGATCCGTCGCCGAGCTCGATCTCCAGCAAACCGCTGAGGACTATCAGAAAACGCGGACTGGTGACGCCATGCCAATCGAGCACCATGCCGATGGGGTGAATGTAGAACTGTACATCGCGTGCCTTGAGGGCCCGGGTCAGGCTGCCCTTGAACACTTCGGGCGTCGGCAGGTCGACATCGACCATGATCGACTTGTCGCCGGGGCCCGGGATCATTCGAACGACTTTCATCGGAGCGGAAACCTGCGCATGAAGACGGTGGACAAGATGAACAAGACGCCGGGTATGACCGAATAACTGAGACCGATGCCCAAGTAGGCCGAGGCCGGTTGCGCGATGGTCACACCCTTGGTCGACTGAATGTAACCGAAGGCGCCCAGCAGCAGACCGACCGATGCCGTCGCCAACGCCTGGCCGACTTTTTCAATCGATGTGTAGACCGAGGCGAACAAACCCTCATGCTGATGACCCGAGCGGCTCGCGGCATCGGCGATGATGTCGGGCAGGAGAGCGTTCAGCAGCAGGAAACATCCGCCGGCGCCCATTCCGGTCAGGATGCTGACCGCGTAAACGCCCTCGATCGGCAAGAGCACCGCCGCCGGCCACCAGGCAAAGCAGCCAAGGCCGAACCAATAGGCGGCAAGTCTATAACCGCCGACCTTGCCGAAGCGTTTGCTGATGGCGATCCACATCACCTGCGATCCCGCCATGCCGATCGTATGGGTCAAGAGCACGAGGCCGAGCACGCTGTCGCTGGCATTCAATTGGTACTTGACGAAATAGGCGACCGACGCCGCCTGGCTGGTGGTTGCGAACAGCATCACCACCTTGCAGATCATGAACTGAACGAAGGTCTTATTCTGAGCGACGGCGCCAAGACGTCCGCCAAAAGGGATATCGTGGCCGCTGTCGTCGAGCGTGAACCGCGCTTCGGCCGTGGTGGTAAAGCAGACAAGGCCGCCAACCACGATGAAGCCCGAGAGAATCCACGACATCTTGGTGTAGGCCGCCATGTCGCTGCCAAGAGCAGAAAGCACGAGCGGTCCGACGAAGCCCGACAACACCATCGCCGCCGACGAGGCATAGACGCGATAGGTCATGATCCGCGAGCGCTCCAGCGGGCTCGACGTCATCTCCGCCGGCATGGCGAGGTAGGGGACGTTGAAGACCGTATAGGAGGTAGCAAGGATGATCAGGCCCATCATCACGTAAGCGTGCAACGCCACCGATGATTGGAACTCTGGCACGGCAAACATGATGATCAGCGTTACCGAGGCCATGGCTGTGCCAAGCAACAGATATGGCCGTCGCCGGCCCCAGCGATGCCGGGTGCGGTCGGTGAGCAAGCCAAAAACGGGATCGAGAAAGGCGTCGTAGATTTTCGACGCGCCGATCATGAACCCGGCGGTGGCCGCGGCGATGCCGAGGTAGTCGGTCATGAACCGCAGGAAGAGCGTGTTGGTGGTGTAGAGCAGGATCGAGCTGACCAGGGTGCCAACACCCCAACCGACGCCGATCACCAGCGGTAACCGGTCGGGTGCCGCGGTGGAGGTCGTGGTTTCTGGGGCTCGCGCGTCCATCAATCCTTCGCGCCCGGAACAAAACCCAGGTTATGCGGATTGAGCCGTCGATCGGGGTCGAGTAGCGCCTTCAGCTCTTTGGCGAGGCGCCAGGTCTCGGGTTCGATCGCCTCGCGATAGGGATAGGCCTTGGCGAGCTGCAGGTGCGTAGCGCCAATCTTGAAGAAGAAGGCCGTCAGCTCCTTGCGCAGGCTTTGCACGAACCGCCGTGCCTTGGGGTCAGCCGGGATCTTGCAGAAGCGTTCGGCTTCGTCCGGCGGCAAGTGGCGAAGGTGTAGTGGGCTCACTTCATCGACCCAATAAAATGTGGGCTCGCAGAGGAAATAAGTCGGGCCGTAGTTCGTGACAAAGCCATGCCCGACCTTGTGCGCCTTCATGTCGTCGAGCTTGGTGGCGAAGAAGCCCTGGATCTTGGTCGCCACATCGACCGCGCGGCCGATCGGGAAAATCGAATTGGTCGCGACCCAGCGTTCGCCGTCGACGCCGAGGAACTTACGGATCGAGAAGCCGCCCGATACGTCGCGCGCGCGCGGCAACAAGTCCGGAATCGGCGTGCCACGCTTGGCGCAAATGACGCGTACCTGTTCCAGGCCGAACTCGGCTGCGTCGTTGGTTATCGAGGTCGACTTGAGGTGCAGCGTCCAGTTGGCGTTGGCGAGGAAGTTCGTCCCCGCCGACGCGCCGGTCGCGGCAAGCTTCGCCGCTTGCGTGATCTTGCCGACCACGCCCGATTGATCGGAGATGATGCTCTGGGCCGCCTCAAACGCCTTGCCGTAACTGACGCGGGCGATGTTGCGGCTTTCATAGGGATCGAGGCCGACGTGCTCATTGACGAAATCGAACGGCGCGATCTCGATCATGGTCGCGGCCAGATCCTCGTAGGACGTGTAGTCGAAGGCCGCAAATGCTTTGCCGGTCGGCTTCTGGCAGATGTGAAGGCCGGCCGCGGTCTTGATGCCATAGGCGCCATTGTCCCCGAGGAAAATGCCGGTGAGGTCGGGCCCGTAGTTGCGGTGGTACGGGCCATCTCCTCCTTTGTGTGCCCAGCTTCCGGTGTGAACGATGCCGCCGTCGACCCGCACAACTTCGAGGCCGAGCACACCGGTCTGGCCCAAGGGCACGTTCTGCGACAATGCGCCGCCGACGGTCGAAACAATGCCCGACATCGGCACCTGATAATCGGCGACAAAGCCGTGCGGCATCAGTTCGCGATGGATGCGCTCCCAGGTACAGCCCACACCCGCCAGCACGTAGCGATCATTCAAATGCAATTCGAGCCGATCCAACCGGCGCATGTCGAGCAGCACGGTCGGCGCCGTCACTGGCGGATAGCCTTGAGTGTAAGACATGCCGCCGCCACGAATCGCGATGTTCACGCCGAGCTTCGGCGCGGCCTTGACGATCTCGGAAATGTCGGTCGCGCTGCCGGGACGCAGGACGAGGACCGGAGTCTTGATGTCATCCCATACGAAGACATCGTGACTGAGGAGGTCGCGTTCGGCTGCGTCAGTGATGATATTGGCATCACCGATGATTTTACCGAAGGCGCTGGCGAGGTCGGTCGTGCGAGAATCGCGGGCGTCGTTCATGGGCAAGTCCAAAACACCTCAATTTTCTCACCTTCGCGCTATGTCTTCGGGACAAACACGCAAGGGCCCAGGGTCTAACGTCAGACGGAGTCTTTGCCCCTGGGTCCTCGGGTCGGCCCGAGGACGACGAGTCAGGGAGGAGAGGGCAGTATATCGATCTCCCCCAAGCCTCCAAACGAAAGAGGCCCGGATTTTACTCCGGGCCCCTTCGTCTCGAACACCAATCTCAGATCAGAACGCGTAGCGCACCCTGACGCCGAACTCGCGCTTATCCGGGGGCTGAACGACGATGCCCTGCGGGAAGCCGGCCCCGACGAATGGCGCCGGCAGTGGAATGAAGATTGACGTGCCGACGTTCGCGCCCGTTCCGGTGACGACCGGATTGCCCTGGTAGACGTTGCGGAAACCGAAGTCCCAGTTGCGGTCGTTGAACAGGTTCTTGCCGAAGAGTTCGACGCGGAGCGATTCGTTCTCGACACCGAAACGTGCCGCGAAGCGCCAATAGTCGTTGAACTTGACGATGTTGGCTTCGCTGTCCCAGGCCTTGCCGTTGTAGATGCCGTCGACGCGGCTGAACCAGGTCCAATCGCCGACCAGGGTGTCTTGGTAGTTGAGCGCGAACGAACCCTGCCAATTCGGCACGCGGGCCAAGTGGTTGCCGGAAAATCCGGTGACGTTGCTGGTCAACTGCGCCAGGAACGGCTGGATGAACCGGGTGTATTTGCCGGTCTGCCAGGCGCCGCGGACGTTGATATCGAACTGCTCGGTGACGGCGACCGAGCCGTCCCACTCGATGCCCTTCAGCGTCGCGTTGCCTGGCGTGATCAGGCCGGTGATGGTGCGGCCCGTGGACGGCGCCACGAACGCCGCGCCGGCCTTGATGTTCGACCACTTCATGTAATAGGCGGCCAAGGTGTATTGTACCCGGTTGTCCCACAGCTGCTGCTTGGAGCCGAGTTCGTAGCTGTCGACTTTTTCCGAGTCGACGACATTGGCGATGCCCGGAAACACCGCTTCGATATCGCGGCGTTCGGCGGCAGTGGCCGAGATGTATGACTGATTGAACTGACCGGGTAACACGCCGCGGGCCCAGCTGCCGTACAGCGTCCACTCGTCCGCCGGCTTGTAGTTGACGATCAAACGCGGCAGCCAGTCCTTGAAACTTGCCGTCAGCGAAGCCGGGTTCGAGGGCGCCGTCTTCGATTTGTCCTGCTGGTAGCGGATTTCGGCGTTCAGCTCCAACTGGTCGTTGACGTCGTATTGGAATGCGGCGAAGCCGGCGTAAACCTTGGCCCGTTCGCCGTCGCGATTGATCGGGGCATTGACGGTGACGGCGCGGGCGACCGGCGCTGTCGGCACGGTACGGATCTGGTAGATCAGCTCGCCGTTGAAGTGACCGTCGAAATTGCCCTTGTAGTAAGTGCCGCCGAACATCCAGCGGAAGTCTTGATCCTGGGCCGACTGCACGCGGCCTTCGAACGTGGTGACTTTGAAGATCGCCGGGACGGTGGTGTAGAGGTTTTCGACGTCGCTGCGGTCCTGGTCGAAGATCGAGTTCTGTTTGGTCGAATCGTGGCCGAAGTTGAAGTTGGTCGAAATGCCGTTGTCGAACGAGTACTCGGCCTGGGCGTTGAAGCGCAGATTTTTGCGCACCAGACCGAAGTGATCGATCCGCGGCGCGCGGGCGACCAGGGCATCATTGAGCGTGTTGTTGACGAACCCGTTGATCAGGCCGTTGGGATTTCCGAGGAGCGCAAGCAGCGGACTGGCCAGCTTGGTATTGGCGGTAACGATATTCTTTTCGCCAACACTCTTGATGGTCGGCACGTTGTTACAGAAGTAGGGCAACGTGACGGCGAATTGCCGC
>VGEM01000159.1 GCA_016869315.1 Alphaproteobacteria bacterium
AGCGTCATCGCCAACCCGCCGACCATCAGGGCGATCGGAAGAGCTTGAACCATGGGCGCGAGCCCTGGTCTCGCCCAGCGGTCCTTGAGGGCGCGGGCCGGGAACGAACTCAACGACAACAACAGGCTATCGATCTCGCGGCGCAGGCCGGGATTGGCGGCAAACGAAAGCGCTTGTTCGGCGCAGCCGCGGGCCAATTCCATTTCGCCGCGGGCGCGAAACGCGCGCGACTGGCGAACCAGAAGGCGCGCATTCCGTTCGGCCGGTCGGCGTCCACCGCGCATATTCGAGACGATCGCCTTGATGGTTTCGGAGGGGCCATTCGGCAGCGCCCACCAGCCGGCGGCCCAGCTGACCAAGCTGGCGCGGATCGCCGCCTTGTCCGCGCAGGTGCGACAATAGATCCCACTCAGCGACTTCTTCTGCACCTTAGTGCCACGGCCCCAGACCATGTCGAACGCGATGTAGCGGGGCTGAGCCGTGACCGTGCCGCATTTGCAGATCGCCGGCGGCTCGGCCGTTGAAGAGGAAGGCTGCTCCGGTTTTCTCTCGGACTGCGGTTCGGGCCGTCGCGGTTCGGCCTTCGGCGGTTCGGGCCTCGCTTGATCAGTTTTGTGCTGCTCCGATTTGGCTTGTTCCGCTCGTGGTTGTTCCGGCTTGGCGCCGCCACCGACGGTGCGCCAGCCGCGATCGTAGGCCGCGCGTTTCAAGGGATCGGACAACGTCTCGTAGGCTTCATGGACGCGATGAAACTGCTTTGCCGCGATCGGCGACGGATTGCGGTCGGGGTGCAGTTTCTTCGCCTTGGTCCGAAACGCCGATTTGATGTCCTCGGCCGACGCGTTTTCGTCGACGCCGAGCGAGACGTAAAAGCCTTTCGGGTCCTTGGCGAAGTTGATCACGGGGCGCGGTCCGGACGTCTGTTTCCACCCTCGATCCTCGGCGCCAACCGCAAAAGATTGGTTAAGCCGCGTCGAGGAAATCGGCGATCATTTTGGCCTTGGCGGCGGCGCCGTCGGGCGTCCATTCCGACGGCGTGACCGCGCCCTTGGCGCCCTTGATCAGCGAGGCGGCCTTTTCGACCGTCACGTGAAGGGGATCGTCCTTCGAGGCGATGCAGTAGGTCGGCTGGGTGATCAGCGGCATGCGCTTGTCATCGTCGTGCCGGAACACGGCGCGATAGCCTTTGTGATAGCTGCGGAGGCCCTTGAGGACTTCCATGGTGATGTCGTGGATGGTGTCAGGCGGCATCATGTCGATCGGCCGCATGTTTTTGGCAGTCTGCTTGTAATGCGGAAAATAGATGAACTGGTCGCGGACGTAGTTCCACGCCCAGATCAGATGCTCGCCGTGCGCGCTCGGTTTCATTTCTGGGGCGTAGTTGGCCAACAGATCGGCCCGCTTGTCGGGCGCCATCAGCGAAACCCCGTCGATGATCAGACGCCGCACCCGCTTTGGATATCGAATGGCCAATTCAATAGCGATGTGAGCGCCTGTATGAGTTCCATACACGTCGCATGTATGTAAATCCATTGAAGCCATCACGCGATCGACGCTGTCGGCATAGTCGGCGATTTCGGGCTGATGCTGAGACGGGGGTGGCGAGTCACCGAACCCCAGGGTGTCCGGGGCAACCACCCGCCGCCCCTCGGCCAGCGGACCAATCAGCGGCACCAGGTTGATCGAGGACGCCGGCGACGCGTGCATCATGTAGAGCGGCAGCGGCCCCCCGGCACGATCCGCCCCGGCGTGACGATAGTGAACAAGGCCCTCGGCAATTCGGGTGAACGCGCGGTCAATCGGCATGACATCCCTCCCTGGGTTGGGCGGAGTATAGGCAAAACGGCGGAATCGTCCCGCCCGCCCTTGACTCTTGACCGCCATCTTCGTATCTCCCCTGGCACTCGGGGCAGGGGAGTGCTAACAGGCCTCGCCTGTGCCGGAAAATCTATCTAAAACAATTACTTAGGAGGACGACATGAAGTTCAAACCGCTCCACGACCGGGTCGTGGTTGAGCGTCTCGAATCAGACACCAAGAGCCCAGGCGGCATCATTATCCCGGACACCGCCAAGGAAAAGCCAATGGAAGGCAAAGTCATCTCCGTTGGTCCCGGCGCCCGCGACGAAAACGGCAAGATTCAGCCGCTCGACGTGAAGAAGGGCGACCGCATTCTCTTCGGCAAGTGGTCGGGCACCGAGGTCAAGATCGACGGCAAGGAACTGTTGATCATGAAGGAGTCCGACATCATGGGCATCATCGACTGAATTGCCTGGGACCAAACCCCCGGGCCAACCGAAGAACATCATTCAAATTTAAGGAACAACGCACATGGCAGCGAAAGACGTACGGTTTGCGGGCGACGCGCGCGAGAGAATGATCCGCGGTGTCGATATCCTCGCCAACGCAGTGAAGGTGACCTTGGGCCCCAAGGGCCGCAATGTCGTGATCGAGAAGGCGTTCGGTGCGCCGCGCATCACCAAGGACGGCGTGACGGTCGCCAAGGAAATCGAACTGAAAGACAAGTTCGAGAACATGGGCGCCCAGATGGTCAAGGAAGTGGCGTCCAAGACCGCCGATCAGGCGGGCGACGGCACCACCACCGCGACCGTTCTCGCGCAGGTGATCGTCCGTGAAGGCTCGAAGGCGGTTGCCGCCGGCATGAACCCGATGGACTTGAAGCGCGGCGTCGATAAGGCGGTCGAGATGGTGGTCGAAGAACTCGGCAAGATGTCGAAGAAGATCAAGACCAATGACGAGATCGCCCAGGTCGGTACCGTGTCGGCCAACGGCGACAAGGAAATCGGCGACATCATTGCGAAAGCAATGGACAAGGTCGGCAAGGAAGGCGTGATCACGGTGGAAGAGGCCAAGGGCCTCGAGACCGACCTCGACGTCGTCGAGGGCATGCAGTTCGATCGCGGCTATCTGTCGCCGTACTTCATCACCAACGCCGACAAGATGACGGTCGAGCTTCAGAGCGCGTTCATCCTGATCCACGAGAAGAAGCTCTCCAGCCTGCAGCCGCTGCTGCCGGTGCTCGAAGCCGTGGTCCAGGCCGGAAAGCCGCTGTTGATCATCGCCGAGGACATCGAAGGCGAAGCGTTGGCGACGCTGGTCGTCAACAAACTGCGCGGCGGCCTCAAGGTCGCGGCCGTGAAGGCGCCGGGCTTCGGCGATCGCCGCAAAGCGATGCTGGAAGACATCGCCTGCCTGACCAACGGCCAGGTGATCAGCGAAGATCTCGGCATCAAGCTCGAGAGCGTGACGCTCGATATGCTCGGCACCGCCAAGCAGATATCGATCGACAAGGACAACTGCACCATCGTCGATGGCGCGGGCAAGAAGTCCGAGATCAGCGCGCGCTGCGAGCAGATCCGTCGCCAGATCGACGACACCACCTCCGACTACGACCGCGAGAAGCTGCAAGAGCGTCTTGCCAAGCTCGCGGGCGGCGTCGCGGTGATCCGTGTCGGCGGCGCGACCGAAGTCGAAGTGAAGGAGAAGAAGGACCGGGTTGACGACGCGCTGCACGCGACGCGCGCCGCGGTCGAGGAAGGCATCGTGCCCGGCGGCGGCGTCGCCCTGGTGCGCGCCGGCTCACGCCTCGGCAAGGTCGAGACCGACAACGACGATCAGCGCGTCGGCGTCGATATCGTCCGCCGTGCCCTCAACCAGCCGCTCCGCCAGATCGCCGAAAATTCCGGCGAAGACGGCGCGGTGGTGGCCGGCAAGGTCTCCGAGCACAAGGACGTCAACGTCGGCTTCGATGCCCAGTCGCACAAGTACGTCGACATGATCAAGGCCGGCATCGTCGATCCGACCAAGGTCGTCCGTGTCGCTCTGCAGGACGCGGCCTCGGTCGCCGGTCTGTTGATCACGACCGAAGCAATGGTCGCCGAATCGCCGAAGAAGGACGAGCCGCCGATGGCTCCTCCGGGCGGCGGCGGCGGCATGGACTTCTAATCGGGTCCAACCGAAAACAGAGATAGAAAGGGCCGGAGGAAACTCCGGCCCTTTTTTCATGGGGAACGCTGGTGGCGCTTCAAGTGTCCGATCCGGGCACATGGGTAACAGACTAATCCGGGGACATGGGTCACAAGTCCACCGGTGTCGGCGATGAAGTGACGGGGGCTCGCCTTACGGGGTATCCTTGCAAGCGACCGGAACCGATTTCATCGCCGTGAACAGTTTCTTCTGCCGCGCGATTGGCCACCAGTCGTAGAGCGCGATCTCCAGCGGTCGCCACAGCGCGACCCAGCCGAGGATGAGCAATCCCTCGGCGATTACCGCGCCGCCGGCGCCGTTGCCGAGGAACAGTTGGCGCAGCAATAGGCAGACAAAGAGAAACGATAGACCGATCGCAAGCGACGCGCCGCCGGTGCGAAGCAGGCGCGACAAGTCTTCGCCGGCGGCCCAGGCGCGATAGGAGAAATAGTTGTGCACGGCGTCGGCGAGGCCGGCGCCGGACGAACTCTCCGCCTCGGCGGCGGGCAGATGGAAGACGATCTTGGTCCGTTCGGGCCCGCCGATCTCGCGCACGGCGGCGAGGATGTAGACCTCGACCTGGTTGTCGAGGTCCTTGTGGCGAAACGGCGCCGGATCGAGATTGCTGAACAACTGCGCCGCCGTTTCGGCGCTGACGTCGATTACCTGCCGTCCACCGTCTTCGCGGTAATGCCGGACCGAGCTGGCGCCCACATCGGTTCCGCGGAACTCGGGCGCGGTCAGGGCCTTGATCTCGCCGTGCAGTACGGTCATGGCGGCCTCCTTGGTTGAGCGGTGTACATGCCCATGTTAAGGCCCAGCATCGCGCCGGCAGAAGGTTTCGCATTGATGTCCATCAAGCCAACCAAATCGTTCATGAAAGTCGCGGCACTTCTGGCGCTATTGTCACTCGGGCCAGCCACCATTTACGTGCTCTACACCCGAACCGGTGGCCCGGAATCGCAGAAGGAGCGGACGTTTCAGATCAACCTGCGCTACGCCCTGATGGCCGGCACCGACACGGTCGACTTCGCGCCGCTGACGGCGTGGGATTACGACACCGTGTGCGCTATCGATAGCGCCGTGACGCTCGATCAACTCACGCAGGTGATCGGCTTCGAATACAAAGACTACGGGGAACTGCACTGGCTGCGGCGCGCCGACATGTGGACGCTGCTGTTCATCGACGTCGAGCGCGACACCAACTGGGGCAAGCATCGCCCGGTGACGCCGATCCGCATCCCGCGCGCCGGTCTGACCGATGTCGCCCTGCCTGAAGGCACCAAGGGTGTCTGCGTGCCGCGCGCGAAGCTGACCGTATCGGTATCGCGCCGCGCGGCGCCGGTTGGCTCGTCGCCGGCTGTGTTGGAGCTGAAACAAGATCAGGCTGGCTGAAAGAACGCTTTCACCGTCTTCACCGCCTCCGCCAGCCCCACCCGTTCGTAGGGCGACGCCGCCGGAAACGCGCCCCTTAGCCGTGAAGGCATCATCGGGTCCAGCAGCACGAACACGCCGCGGTCGCCAGCGCGGCGGATCAGGCGGCCGAAGGCCTGCTTGAGGCGAAGGCGGGTGACGGCGTCGTCATAGGCGCGCTTGCCGAAGAAGTTGCGGCGCGCCTTGTGCAGGATGTCGGGCCGGGGCCAGGGCACGCGGTCGAATACCACAAGGCGCAGGCTTTGGCCTGGGACGTCAACGCCTTCCCTGAGGGCATCGGTGCCGAGCAGAAAGGCGTTTTCCTCGGCGCGAAAAATGTCGACCAGGGTCGAGGTATCCATTTCATCGACATGCTGGGCGTAGAGCGAGAGTCCGTGCTCGGCCATCGGCTCGGCGATGCGCTTGTGCACCGCCTTGAGGCGCGAGATGGCGGTGAACAGTCCCAGACCACCGCCGCCCGCGGCCGCAAACAGTTCGCGATACGCGGCGGCGACCTGATCGAGGTCGTCTTTGCGCGCGTCCGTCACCACCAGCACGCGGGTGTCGTCGCCGAAGTTGAACGGCGAGGCGAGGCTGAGGCGCTCGGGCTGGCTCGCCATGTGCACCACGCCGGCCCGGGCCTCGCAGCTTTTCCAATCGGCGGTGTCGTCGCCGCTGCCGTCGAGCAATGTCGCCGACGTGAGGGCGATGCCGTGGGCTTCATCGGCGATGGATCGTGCAAAGGGCAGTGTCGGATCGAGCCAATGCCGGTTGAGGCCCACATCCAAGTCTCGCCCGTCGTCGCGGTCGATCGAGAACCAGTCGATGAACTCGACCGGCGTCACGGTATTGAGCGCGCCCAGCATGTCGCGCCAGGCGGTGACGTTCATCAGCCCGCGCCGCTCCAGGCTGCGGATCAGCGATTCGATCCGCATGCGCATGGTGGTGTCGAGGTCGGCCGCGTCCCGTTCGAGCTTGGTGTGAAGGCCGGCGATCAGGCGCTTGATCGGGTTCTCCAGGCTGCGCAAACCTGATGCCAGCGCCGCGGCGGCATCGAGCAGGCCCTCAATTGGCGATGAGGTATCGGTTTCAAGCGAGTAGGGAGAATCGCCATCGACGCGGGCCAGAACCTGGCGGCGGACAAAGGCGAGGAATTCCTCGGCCGGCCCCTTGGGCGCACCGTCCTTGACGCGATTGCGCCAGGCCGGCCCCGGCAGCACGTGCGCCGCCGCGACCACCTGATCGACCGCTTCGGCCAGTTGCCCGGCATCGCCCAAACCCGATGCGATCAAATCTTCGGCGCGTTTCTTGAGGCCGCGCGAGCGGCTGCGGCCTTTCTCCTCGGCGCCGAGAATCCAGCGGCGCAGATCGGCGGTTTCGAAGCCGCTCAGGTTGGCGGCGAAGGCGCTGTCGGCGGCTTCGAAGATGTGATGCCCCTCGTCGAACACATAGCGCGTGGGGCGCGAGGCGTCGTCCAATCCGCCCAGAGCCGCCTGCATCATCACCAACGCATGATTGGCGACGACAATGTCGGCGTAGCGGGCGCGACGCACGGTGCGTTCGATGAAACATTTCTGGTAATGCATGCAGGCGCCGTAGATGCACTCGCCGCGCCGGTCGGCCAGGTCCATCACCCGATCGCGCCCCATGATCTCGGGCAGCCAGCCCGGCAGATCGCCGCCGATCATGTCGCCCCCGGTTGTCGTCATCGCCCAGCGTGCGATCAGTCCGAGGCGAATGGCGTCGGTCGGGTGGGCGCTGGAACGATTGACCGCATCCTCGAAGTTGAGAATGCAGAAATAGTTTTCGCGACCTTTGCGCACCACGGCGCGGCGTTTCTTCTCGTCCGGATCCGGCCACAGCCGGGTGAGTTCGGTATCGAGCTGGCGTTGCAGATTGCGGGTGTAGGTCGAGATCCACACCGGGCCTTCGTTCTTCTCCGCCCACACGCTGGCCGGCGCGATGTAACCCAGCGTCTTGCCGGTGCCGGTGCCGGCCTCGGCCAGCACGACGCGCGGTGCTTCGGGGTTGTCGCGCGGCGCAAAGGCGGCGGCGACGGCACGCGCGTAGGCGATCTGCGCCACGCGATCCTCGGCGCCGCGGCCAAGCAGCTGGCGAAGCCGTTGTTCGGATTCCTCGGGCGAAACCGGCGCCGTGCCGGCAGGCATCGGCGGCGCGCGTTCCTGCCATTCGGGCAGGCGCGTCCAGATGCGAAGACCGCTCACGCCCGCGCCGCCATTGATGTGCCCCAGCGCGGCGCTGACCGATGGCCCCCAGGCCCAGCGGGCGCGAGTCATGGTGGCGGCGAGGGCGCGAAGGGATTTGGCGTCGTTCTCGGGCAACGCGACCAGTTCGTCGAGCAACGCGCCGGCAATCTTGATCAGCGCGGCTGGGCGGTCGTCGGGCGCCTTTGGGCGCGGCAGCTTGAGCGCGTCGCACAGCCCCGCGACTGTCGGCACCGCGAACGTGGCCGGGCGGACGAAAGCGAACAGTTCGAGGACGTCGGCGAAGGCGATCTTGGTCAGGCCGAGCCGCGCGGCTGTCGCGGGGGCGTGGCAGACGATCGCCGGCTGTTGTCCGATGCGAAGGCCGGCGTCCTTGGTCGGCAGCAACGTAATTTCGCCGGCCGTGCTCAGCACCGTGGTCGTGCTCCAATCGGCGACGACCGCCGGCAACGGGGGTATCAGAACTTTTCG
>VGEM01000160.1 GCA_016869315.1 Alphaproteobacteria bacterium
CGTCGTCTCCAATGCGGGTGGTGCTCGGGTCTACGGTCTCGAACTGGATACCACTGTTGCCGTGACCGATCGGTTCCGGGCGTCCTTCGCCTATACGTATCTCGACGCCAAATACACCGAGTTCGAAGTGTTCACCCGTGTCGCTTCGACCATTGCGTACTCCGGCCAGTGTCAGATCGTGACTGTTGGGGCCGGCACGCAAAGCACACAATGCCGGGTCGATCTCGCCGGCAAACGGCTTGAGCGCGCGCCGAAACACGCCGGCAGTGCCACGTTCACTTACACGTATCCGGTGTCTGCCGGCATGGACCTGGTCGGCGAGGTGGGCATCCAGGGGCAGAGCAAGCGCTTCTTCGACGAATTCAACGGTCAGTGGTTCGGCGGTTTTTACAACGTCGATGCGCGCCTGACGCTGGAAGCCGAAGCGTGGTCGATCACCGGCTATGTCGACAACGTCTTCGACAACAAGACGATCAAGAGCGGGTTTGCGCAGGGAGATTTCTTCGCATTCTTCTCAACACCGGGGAGCCGCTCGAACGTGCTGTTGTCGCCGGAGCCGCTCCGGGGCGGCGTGCGCGCGTCGTACAGGTTCTAACTTCGCCGGACGTGTCCGGGCGTCAGGTCCTTGACCGAGCGTGCGCCCAGCTGGCCCATGATCGACCGCGCCTCGAGGTGAATGATCTCGAGTGCGCGGGCGACGCCCTCTTCGCCAAACGCACCAAGTCCCCAGACGATCGGTCGGCCGATCCCGACGACGGTCGCGCCCAAGGCCAGGGCCTTGACTACGTCTGCGCCGCGTCGAAATCCGCTATCGATCAGGATCGGGATGCGGCCTTTCACGGCGGCGACAATCTCGGGCAGGCTGGCGATCGTCGAGAGGCCTGAGTCCTCGGCGCGCCCGCCGTGATTTGACACCACCATGCCGTCCAGGCCGTGGCTGACACACAACTCGGCATCCTCCGCCGTGGTGATGCCCTTGGCCAAAATCTTGAGCTTGGTGACATCGCGCAGGCGCTTGAAAAAATCCCAGGTCAGGCCCGTCGCGCCAATCCCGCGGATGCCGAACTTTTCGAGTTCGATGCCGTCCCAGTTGCCCTTGCGGGCGACACTCGCTTGGGGCGAGGCGCGGTCGTGGCATGCTGTGCAGTCGCGATCGTCGTCGCGCGCCAATCGCAATTGGGTTTCCAATTTCCGTCCCGACGACTGGTCGACCGTGACCGCGATGGCCGGGCTGCCGGCATTTTCGGCGCGCTTCACCAACAGCTTCGCCACTTCGAAACTTGCCGTCGGGTAAAGCTGGAACACAATGGGCGCACCGCGCGCCTTGGTCGCGTCTCCGATTGAGGCCGACGCCATGGTCGACAGCATTTGTAAGTGATTGCCGCGCCTCGCTGCCCGCGCGATCGCAAGTTCTCCGTCCGGATGGTACGCGCCGCAGCCGCCGATCGGACAGACGTAGACGGGGCTGCCCCAGGTCGCGCCGAAAATGTCGACGCTGAGATCCATCTTCGACACGTCATTGAGGCGGCGAGGGCGAAGCTGAAACGTTTGGAAATCGGCGCGGTTGGCCTTGAGCGTATCTTCGTTGTCGACGCCCGAGGCCATGTAGCCGAAATGGGCCGGCGGCACATTCTCGCGGCACGCCGGTTCCAAGTCGAAAACACTGACGGCTTCCGCGGGCGATGTGATGATCGTGTTCGGGTCGAAGGGTGCCCACACCATGGGATCGGGGCGCTCGGCCGCGGCGGCCAGCGGGCTTACCGCCAGAAATTTCATAAAGTGGCGGCGACTGGTCGCGGGATTGACATTGGGCACGGGGCGAGCTCTCAACGGATGATGTCGCTGCAGCGTTCGTCCGTCAGGGGCTTGGGGTCAAGCGAATGTTCGGCTTTGACATCGGCCCTGCGAATCTGGCGCTAATTCCCCTGGATCTCCGTCACATTCAGCTCGAACAGCTCGAGCACGATGCCGTTCGGATCGTACAGAAGGGTCTGGTTGGTGAGTTTCGAGGGAGACGGGCCGGTCTTGATGACTTCAATCCCCATCACTTTCGCGCGCTTCAGAATTTCCGGCATGTTGGAGACGCGGATCGGCATGATCACGGCGCCGTGCAGGCTCCGATGATTGGCGGCGCTGGCGTTCTTGCAGGCGGCGTAGGTCTGATCGTCTATGCCGAGCATCCCGATCCGGCTGCCGATGATCGGCCCGGCTGGATATTCGCCCTTGCCGCCGAACACCACCATGCGGGTCTTTGCGCCTTGCAGTGGAATATCGATGATGTACTGAGACGCCACCGCCGGCTTGCCGCCGTCGTCACTGAGAACGTCCATGCCGAGCACGTCGCGATAGAACTTGATGGTCTCCTCGGGCTTGCAGCTCACGATCATGGTGCGCACGTGTTGCGCCTGAATCGGCGCATCGACGTAGGTGCCGCCGGCGCCGCGATTGCGCGTTTGTTGTGCGTCGGCCGGCGCATGAGCTGCGGCGATCACGACGATACCTGCGATGATGAGCGAAGACTGGCGCATAGCAACTCCCCCTCTGAATTTGAGCAACTATTGTAAATCGAGAATGATCCTTTGGATACCGGTGCTCGCCTTCCGTGAGGGCAGGAGCCCAGCTATCCTGCCGTCAAACAAGGCCCGGATCGGCTGCTGATCTCAGACGCCGAGACAGTGATTGGATCCAATGTCCGCTATCAGTTCGGCAAGTAATACAGGTGCAGCAGTGCGACAAAAACTAGGATTGGGCGGCGGTTTCTTGGTATGGCTGGCCTTGCTGCTGCCGGTCGTCGCGCTGGGTGCCGATGAGCGTGTGATGCCGGCGGATCTCGACGTCGACGCGTTCGCGCTGTGGGAGGCGCCAATCGCGAAGAAATCCGCGGGTCAACTGCTGCGAGCGGAGCCGCTGGACCGCAAACACGCTTTCTACGTGGCGATGCCGGATTTCCGTGGAACCGCCACGCGTGTCCTTTACGCCACCGTCGACGGCAATGGCGATCCGGCGACGTCCACCGGTGTCGTCATCGTGCCGGACGGGGCCGCCCCTCGTGGAGGCTGGCCGGTTGTCGCGTGGGCGCATGGCACGGTAGGTGTCTCCGACTGCACGGCGCCGTCGCGCACGAGCGGCCCCGATGTCATCGCGGGGGGCTACGCCCGCACGTGGGCTGCCTGGTTCAAGGAAGGCTATGCTGTAATCGCTTCGGATTACGCCGGCCACGGCACGCAGGGTGAGACGTTCTACGCCGACGGTCGAAGCCAGGCGTACAACACCGCCGACCTGTTACGGGCTGCACGGCAACTGCCGCGCTCCCGCAAGATCTCAAATCGCTACGTCGTTACCGGCCATTCGCAAGGAGGACAGACGGCAGTCTTCGCAGCAGCCGTGAACGCCGAATACGCACCCGAGCTCCGGCTGGTCGGGACGATTGCACTCTCGCCTGCGGTTGGCTGGACAACCGGTGCGCCGCGAATCCAGGACCGGCGCCCCAGCGTCGTGGACGGCTCGCACCCGCTCGCCAAACTCGAGGCAGAGCTCGTTCCGCGCTTCCTCGACAAGTTGCTCGCCGGCTTACAGGCGATCGACTTCACAAGAGGCGCACCTGGCAGGACGTTCGAGCCGTCCGAGTACTTCACACAGGACGTCATCAATGCTGCGGAAAAAGTAAAGTCGAGCGCACCTTGCACCGTGAGCAGCGTACCGCCGAACGTTCGTTGGGCTCTGAGGAGCGAAGACCCGAATGGCGGGTTGCTGCAGGATCCCGTAGAATCATGGTTGCCGTTCGTCGCACGGTTCGAGCCACCGCTGGACCCGGCCGCGTATGACGTGCCGCTCCATATACTGACTGGGATGGCGGATCCGTTGACCTCCATAAGGTCGATACAACCATTTGCGGACGTGGTCTTCGCAGGAGGGCGTGTACAGGGTGGGTTGAGAGTCTATGGTTACGCCGAGATCGGACCGCGTAACTGGCTGGGAGACCACTTCGGATTCGAACTCGAGCCAGAGCCCTTTGCGGACTCCGTCGCCATTGTCCACCGGCTGTTCCATTCGGCACAGAAAAGTCCTCCGTGAGGACCGCTGCCCGGCTCCTGACCGGCGCGTGGATTGACTCTGGACCGCCGGCGGCCTTGCTCAAGCAATGGCTGCGCCAGATCACCGACACCGGCCCATGGGTCAATCAGGTAGAACGACGTGATGGATCTTACGAAACATCGCGCCAAGTCTGATCGGCGAATGGTCGCGATCAACCGGATATTGAAGCGCGCAAGCCAACCCGGCTCGGCAATTGGCACGCTCTTCGCGACATGGGTTCCAACGCCGCTCGGACACATGCTGGCGGTGGCGGACCGCGCGCGTCTCCATCTGCTTGAGTTTGCCGATCGTAAGGCGTTGCCGCGTGAAATCGAAAACCTCCAGCGCGTCACGCGGTCGTCGATCGAGTTTGGAACATCACCACCCTTGAGGTCGATCGCGACCGAGCTCAAGGCGTATTTCGCCGGTGCGTCGGTCCGATTCAGAACGCCAATCGCACAGTCGGGATCGGTGTTTTCGCTGCAGGTTTGGCGCGTATTGTCGAAGATCAAGCCGGGTGCCACCAAGACTTACGCCCAGCTCGCCGCGGCGGCCGGGCGCCCGTCGGCGATCCGCGCCGCGGGGCGCGCAAACGGCGCCAACGTGCACACCATCGTCGTGCCCTGCCATCGGGTCGTTGGCAGCGATGGCAGCCTCACCGGATATGGTGGAGGGCTGTGGCGGAAGCGGTGGTTGCTCGACCACGAGCGCTACGCATTCGTCTGACCCGCCCTAAATCAAAACCCCCGGCTCGTTTCCGAACCGGGGGTTTGTTGCATCGATGAACGACGCTGCGAACTACGCCGAGTAGTACCAGAAGTACTCGAGCGGGTGCGGCGTGATTTCGAGGCGTTTCACTTCGGCCATCTTCAGGTCGATGTAGCCGTCGATGAAGTCATCGGTGAACACGCCACCAGCCTTGAGGAAGGCGCGGTCCTTGTTGAGGTTCTCAAGCGCCTCGCGCAGGCTTCCGCACACCGTCGGCACTTTCTTCAGCTCGGCCGGCGGCAGTTCGTAAAGGTTCTTGTCCATCGGGTCGCCAGGATGGATCTTGTTCTTGATGCCATCCAGGCCCGCCATCAGCATCGCCGCGAAGCCGAGATACGGGTTCGACGCCGGATCGGGGAAGCGCACCTCGACGCGCTTGCCCTTGGGGCTCGCGACGTACGGAATGCGGCAGCTGGCCGAGCGGTTGCGCGACGAGTAGGCGAGCAGCACCGGCGCTTCATAGCCCGGCACCAGACGCTTGTAGCTGTTGGTGGTCGCGTTGGTGAAGGCGTTGATTGCCTTGGCATGTTTGATGATGCCGCCGATGTAGTAGAGGCACATGTCGGACAGATCGGCGTAACCCGATCCGGCGAACAGGTTTTTGCCGCCCTTCCAAACCGACTGATGGCAATGCATGCCCGAGCCGTTGTCGCCAAACACCGGTTTCGGCATGAACGTCGCCGTCTTGCCGTAGGAGTGCGCCACCATGTGCACGACGTACTTGTACAGCTGCATGTTGTCGGCGCACTTGATCATCGTGTCGAACTTGAGGCCGAGTTCGTGCTGCGACGGCGCCACTTCGTGGTGGTGCTTTTCCATGGTGACGCCCATGTCCTGCAGCACGGTCACCATTTCGGCGCGCAAGTCCTGCGCCGAGTCGACCGGGGCGACCGGGAAATAGCCGCCTTTTGGCCGAACACGGTGGCCGTTGTTGCCCTCGTCGTAGCGCCGGCCCGAGTTGTAGGGGCCTTCCTCGCCGTCGTACGAAAAGAACATGTTGTTCGAATCAATCGAGTAGCGGACGTCATCGAACACGAAGAACTCGGCCTCGGGGCCGAAGTAAACGGTATCGCCGATACCCGCGGCTTCCATGTGCTTGACCGCGGCCTTGGCGATCGAGCGGGGGTCGCGGTTATAGGGCTGGCCGGTCGACGGCTCGATCACGTCGCAGAACAGGATCATCAGCGGCTGCGCGGCGAAGGGGTCCATCGTCGCGGTCGACAGATCCGGTTTCAGCTGCATGTCGGATTCGGAAATATCCTTCCAGCCGGCAATCGACGAACCGTCGAACATGATGCCGTCGGTCAGCATTTCTTCGTCGACCGTGGTGACCAGCTGAGCGGTGTGCTGCCACTTGCCGGCCGGGTCGGTGAAACGGAAGTCGACGTACTTGACTTCCTTTTCCTTGATCATTTCGAGAATTTTCTTTGGTGTCGACATGGTCCCTGTCCTGCCTTTCGTGATGTAAAGGGTACGCGTGATAAAGTCCTAGACGGCGTCGCCGCCGCGTTCGCCGGTGCGGATGCGGATCGCATCCTCGATCGACGAAACGAAAATCTTTCCGTCGCCAATCCGACCCGTATGGGCGGCTTTTTGGATGGCCTCGATGGCGCGGTCAAGCATCGCATCGTCGAGGACGATCTCGATTTTCACCTTCGGGAGAAAATCGACCACGTACTCGGCTCCGCGATAGAGCTCGGTATGGCCTTTCTGTCGACCGAAGCCCTTGGCCTCGGTGACGGTGATGCCTTGCAGGCCGACTTCGTGCAGCGCTTCCTTCACTTCGTCGAGCTTGAAGGGTTTGATAATGGCCTCGATCTTTTTCATGGGCGTCCTAACGATTTGAGCGGGCTCCTCCGCCCCGACTCCTATTCAAATGGCGTGCCAACTGGCCGGCATCGCTGACGCCCTGAAAACACTGAAGAATCCGTCCCCACGGAGAGGATGGCGAGGGGCGGGGTGCACTTGATTCAGGCACGTTGCACACGGGATAGGCAGTTAAAGTCTCCGGCCGCGAACTCCCTTCCTTGACGCCATAAAGGTGGGCGGATTAGAAACCGCGCGGCGGACAACAGTGCCCTGTTTGGCCGCTGTGGCGGGCATAGCTCAGCTGGTTAGAGCACTTGGTTGTGGTCCAAGGGGTCGTGGGTTCGAATCCCATTGCTCGCCCCATTTTATCCACAGGGTCTGAACCAAAGGGTCCGGAGCTGCAGGATGTCCGCGCTCTCACCCGCCATGCCCCGCCCGTCGCCGCTTGCGGTCCAGAGTTTCTCGAACATTGGGCATTTCTATAATCACCTGTTCGAGCCGATGTTCTTCGTTGTCGCGCTGGTGCTGCCGCCGGTGCTTGGCATCCCCTATGAAGAAGTCATCACGCTGATTCTTGCCGGCAAGATCACGACCGGCGTGCTGTCGCCCGTGGTCGGCTGGCTGGCCGATCGTTGGTCGGTCCTCGGGATGATGGTGATCTATTTCATCGGCTTTGGCGCTTCGGGCATCTGGGTCGGCCTGTCGGAGTCGCCTGCCGAGATGCGTGTCGCATTGGTCGCACTCGGCGCATTTGGCTCGATCTATCACCCCGTCGGGATCGCATGGGTCGCGCAATCGAGCGTCAACCGCGGTCGTGCGCTTGGCGTCAACGGAATGTTCGGCGGGCTAGGACCGGCGCTAGGCGGCGTGTTTGCCGGGCTGATGATCGATGTCGCCGATTGGCGAACAAGTTTTGTCGTGCCGGGGGCGCTGGTGATCGCGACGGGCGCCGCCTTGGTATGGTTCCATCGGCGCGGAATCATTCGCAATGAGCCGCTCGTTCCCAATCGCATGGTGCCGATGGCGATCAGCGATGCCGTGAAGATCTATCTGGTTCTGACGGTCGCCATGCTGCTCGGGTCCGTCAGCTATCAGGCCGCGCAGTCGTCGCTGCCAAAACTGTTCGAGATGGAGGCCATCGGTCCCATGTTTGGCGAGGGCACCTCCGGCATCGGCACGGCGATCATGATCGTCTATGGCGTCGGCGGGATCGTGCAGGTGTTCACCGGGCATCTTGCCGACAAGTATCCGCTCAAGTGGGTTTACACCGCGATGATCTTTATCCAGGGGCCGGTCCTCGCGCTGGCGGCGACGCTCGCCGGCGTGCCGCTATTTCTGGCGGCCATCATGATGGTGACTTGCAATATTGGCGCGCTGCCGGCCGAGAACGCGTTGATGGCCAAGTACACCCCCGGCAAGTGGCA
>VGEM01000161.1 GCA_016869315.1 Alphaproteobacteria bacterium
GCTTGAAGCGGATCAGCGACAGGCAGCCGTCGTGGGTGCCGAAGGGCCCGTGCGGAACGCCGGCGGGCCGCCAGAAATATGCGCCGGGGCCCATGCGACCATGCGGCCCGGTCATTTCGCCGGCCAGCTTGAACGCCTCCTCGACGCACGGGTGGGTGAGCGTCGGACATTCCCAATTGTCGGGAAAGGTATGAGGCGGCGTCGAGAACACAAAGGTCGCCTTTTGATCGAACTGGCGATCCCAGCGCAGCACCTTGCGCCGATTGCCCATCCATTCCAGCGCCGGATCAGCCGCTTTGGCGTCCCAACGGATCGACATGGTGTCGATGAATTCGATCAGCTCGGTCACGGCCGGATCGAAATCGAGAAAGGTGAGCGCGACACAGCCTGTGTCCGAGCGGGCAGAGACGCGGGGGTGCGCCTTGGGCAGGCAGGCGTAGGTGTCCTTGGCGTAGGTGCGGCCGTTGATCTCGATCGCGCCGTCAAGAATGTAGAACTCTTCCTCGGCCGGCAGGGTCTCGGCCTTGGGCCGCGACCAACCGGCGGGATAGCGCACGACGGCCGTCAGATCGCCGCGCGCGGAGTCACGGCTCAGCACCTTCGCCTCGACATCGTCGCGCGCGACGCCGGGCAGGCCCCGCGACCACGGCAGAACCTGGGCGTAGATAAACTCGATCAGCGGTCGGGCCATGGCGTTCCCCCATCGTTGGCTCGGAGCACGTCCCGACGACGTGGGCTTCGGTTTTGCCGTCGGACACGCGACCAAGAAATGAATCTCACGCGCCACATTGAAAGGCCGGGCGCAATTCGACAAGTGCTCGTCGCGCGTTCATATGCCAATGTGCCGCCATGCCCCTGACCGATCCGCGCGACGAAGGCTTCGGCCTCTACGTTCACTGGCCCTTTTGCCTGTCGAAGTGTCCTTACTGCGACTTCAACAGCCATGTCGTCGACAGTATCGACCAGGCCGCGTGGCGCTCGGCGTTGCTGGCGGAGCTCAATCACTTTGCCGCGCGCACGCCGGGCCGGGTGTTAACAAGTATCTTCTTCGGCGGTGGAACGCCGTCCTTGATGGAGCCCGAGACCGCAGCCGCGATCATTGCCGCGGCGCGTGGTCACTGGGTCGCGGCCGAGAACCTGGAAATCACCCTCGAGGCCAATCCCGGAACGGTCGATGCCGCGCGGTTCCGGGCCATCCGCGATGCGGGCGTCGACCGGCTGTCGATGGGCGTGCAGGCCATGAATGCGTGGGATCTCGCCTTCCTCGGCCGTAAGCATTCGGTCGAGGATGCACGCATGGCGTGGACGGTGGCGGTAAAGATTTTTCCGCGGGTGTCGTTCGATCTGATTTATGCCCGGCCCGGTCAGGACGTGGCCGAGTGGCGGCGGGAACTTTCGAACGCGCTCGATGAGGTGCGGGACAACGGCATCAGCCATCTCTCGCTTTATCAACTGACCATGGAAGACGGCACGAAGATGGCCGACGATTTCGCCCGTGGCGCGTTCAAGTTGCCGAACGACGATGTCGCGGCCGACTTGTTCGATGTGACCCAGGAGCTGTGCGCCGCTGCCGGTCTGCCGGCTTATGAAATTTCCAATCATGCGGCCGTCGGTCAGGCGTGCCGGCACAATCTCACGTACTGGCGCGGCGGCGACTATGTCGGCATCGGGCCCGGCGCACATGGGCGGCTGATGCTCGACGGCGCGAGCCGCGCGACACGCCAGATCAAAGCGCCGGCGCTGTGGCTGAAACGCGTCGCCGAAAAGGGTCAGGGGACGCAGGACGAAGCCGCGCTGTCGACAACGATGCGCGCCGAAGAGCTTCTGATGATGGGGCTCAGGATCGGCGAGGGCGTCAATCGCGCCCGCTTTCAGCGCCTCGCCGGCGTTGCGCTCGACTCGGTGATTGACCCGGTCGCGCTTGCGCGCCTCGTCACGCTCGGCTTTCTCACCGTCGATTCGCGGACCCTCGCCGCGACCCCCCGCGGCCGGCTTGTGCTGAATGAAGTCCTTCGCCAGCTTACAAAATCAGCATCGTAAATAGGATCGTACCCTATTTAATACCCTATTTAACTGCGGAGACGATGAACCAGGAGCGGTGGACGCCGAGCGAGGTCTCGCGGAAGGCGCCTTCGCCGGCTTTGGCTTTGGCGGTCGCGTCCTGATAGCCGCTCTGGACGTCCTTGAAGCCGGCCTGCTCGACCAGCCCCTTGAAGTCGGTCGAGAGCGCGCCGCGCCAGAACGGTTCGTTGTTGTAGAGGATCTCGTAGTCGCCGCGGATCCGTCCCCAGGTGTCGAGCGTTGAGTAATGCCCCGGCACCTCGAGATGGATCACGACGCCGCCCGGCTTCAGCACGCGCCGGCACTCGGCCATGATTCGCGGCAGCGCCTTGCGCGAGGTTTCGTGCAACACCGCCGACGAGTAGACGAGATCGAAGGTGTTGTCGGGAAAATTCGTCTGCTCGGCGTTCTGCTGCGAGAAGTGAATCCCGACGCCGACGTGCTCGGCCCGCGCCCAGGCGTAGCGCAGCAGTCCGGCGCCGACGTCGATGGCGTGCGCTTCGGCCTTCGGAAAGTAGCTCGCCACCGCCACCGTCGAGTGGCCAACCGTGCAGCCGATATCGAGCAGACGATCGACTTTCTTTTCCGGCCAGCGATGAAAGAAATGCGACATCACGGTGTGCCCGCGGATGTCGTTCATGTACCCGCCGTTGCGGCCCATGTGATAGATCGCGGCCGCGCGATCGAACAGCGCGCCCTGGCGAACGTCGTTCTCGCCGACGACGGCGTGGTAGTTTCCGGGCATGCAATGAATGTCCATGGCGTCGATGTATTTCGGCACCTTGAAATTCGGATCGAGGGTCAGCGAGCCTTTGGGATTCTCGACTTCGGTGAGCGACTTCAATTCGTCGATCTGGCGGTCGACGCAGGTGCCGGCCGAATCCCACATCATCTCCTGAGCGGTGCGCACCAGCGCCGCCCAAGACTGATAGTCGATCTCCTTCTCCATCGCGCCACGCACTTCGATGTGATCCTTGGGCGCGCGGCCCAGCCGTTTGGTCATCTCGGGGATGACTTTGGCGTCCATCAGCGCCGCCTGGCCCGGCTCGATCTCGCGGCTGATGAAGGTTTTCAAGTCGGCGACGAACATCTGTTCGGCCGCCTCGTCATGGGTGACCTTCGGCATCATGGCGTGCGGGGCGAGGGAGTCTGCGTTCGGGATCGACATGGCCGTGAACCTTAACCGTCGTTGATTTCGGAAAGCGTCTTCATCAGCTCGGTGTTATCGGGCGTCACCTGATAACGCGCGAGATCTTCCTTCAGCACACGATACACCTTTTTGAGGAGGCGTTGGCGGGCGGCGGAACGTTCCTTTGCCGCGGCGGGATCGGGCTGATAGCTCTCGATGTCTTCGCGCCGATACAGCCGATGCCGCTCGGCGACGCGCTCGTGGGTGTCGATCCGTTCGCGCAGAATCGCCACTTCGGCGGTCAGCGCCGTCACCATTGCCATCAGCTGATCGATCGCCCGATCTTCGTGGAATTTCGGGGCGTGGCCCTTGGCCACCCAGACCTTTTCGGCCGGCTGACCCATGCCGCGTGCCGCTACCATACTACCCTCGCTTTTCTATACCGCCTCGCATGTAGCCCGGATTCGCCCCGGGGTCACGCCCCGCGTCAAAGTCAGTTTTTGAGCTTATTTTCTATTTACAAACAATGACTTGTATCAAATTTCTGCCCGTACCTCCCCTTAATCGTGGCCCTCAAGATTCTCTGCCATACGTCTGAAATAAAACAATATTTTGCCTCGAATTGACGATTCGTTTACTTTGCCCCGCCAGAGTCGCCCGACTCGGCCAAAAACAATGGTTTATCGGGGATGCACAACACCCGGTTAGATGCGCTGACGGAGTATCCGTTTCAGCGCCTGGCGACCTTGATCCAGGGGGTGACGCCCAAGGCGGCGCCCGCGGACCAGATCGCCATGTCCATCGGTGAACCCCAGCACCGTCCGCCCGAGCTGATTCGCGAGCTGCTGGTCAGGGATATCGACGGGTGGGGCAAGTATCCGCCGACGCCGGGCACGCCCGACTTCCGCCGCGCCGTCGCCGACTGGGCGGCGCGCCGCTATCGCCTGCCCGCCGGCATGATCGACGGCGACGCCAATATTCTCCCGGTCGCCGGCAGTCGCGAGGCGCTGTTCATGGCGGCACAGCTGTGCGTGCCGCCCGACAAGCGCGGCAAGCGCCCGACCGTGCTGATGCCGAATCCGTTCTACCAGGTGTACTTCGGCGCAGCGGTGATGCACGGCGCCGAACCTGTTTTTGTGCCGGCGACTGCCGCGACCGGCTTTCAGCCTGATTACGCCCTGGCTGGCGGCGACAACCTGGCGCGCGCGGCCATGGCGTATCTATGCACGCCGGCAAATCCTCAGGGCAAAGTCGCGACGCTGAAGCGTCTCACCGACACGATCCGTCTCGCCCGCGAACACGACTTCGTTCTGATTTCGGACGAGTGCTACTCGGAGATTTATGACGGCGCGGCTCCGGCCGGCGCGCTCGAAGCCTGCGCGGCGCTTGGCGGCGATCTCGGCAATGTGCTGGTGTTCAATTCGCTGTCCAAGCGCTCAAGCGTGCCGGGCCTGAGATCGGGTTTCGTCGCCGGCGATGCCAAGCTGATCGCGCGCTTCAACAAGCTGCGCGCTCATGGTGGTGCGGTGCAGCCGGTGCCGGTGCTCGAAACCGCCGCCGCCTTGTGGCGCGATGAAACCCACGTCGAAGCCAATCGCGCGCTCTATCGCCTGAAGTTCGCAGACGCCGCGGCCACTTTTGGAAACAGCCACGGGTACTACACCCCCGACGGCGGGTTCTTCCTGTGGCTCGATGTCGGCGATGGCGAACGCGCCACCAGGGCCCTGTGGGCCGAGGCCGGCGTCAAGGTATTACCCGGCGCCTACCTTGCTCGACCCGACGCGACCGGTGCCAATCCGGGCGCACGCTATATCCGCGTTGCGCTGGTGCACGACCGCGACCGAACCAAATCTGCGCTTCTCCGCATGAAGCGCGTTATCGACGACTTGACCTGAGGAGTTTCCGCCATGGCCGTTGCCACTCGTAGCCAAGAGATTCCATTTCTGCCGCCCGCGTGGTCGGCGTTACTGAAGCGCATGACCCGCCGCGGCATCGGCGCCGGCCTGGTCCTGGTCGCGCTGGTGATGGCCTTTGCGCTGGGCAGCTTCGATCCGCGCGACCCCAGCCTCAACACCGCCACCAGCGGCGCGGTTGAAAACGCCATGGGCCGCTCCGGGGCCATCTTCGCCGACATTCTGATGCAGCTGGGCGGACTCGCGGCGTGGGCGGTGGTGATCACCGTGCTCGGATGGGCGACGCGATTGATGCGCGATGACGAACTCGACTGGCTGTGGCTTCGCAGCCTTGCCGCGCTTGGCGCCGTGCTGGCCCTGAGCATTCCGTTGGAAGCGATTCCCGTGCGCGGACCCGTCACCGCCGGCCTTGGCGGATCGGCCGGTGAAATGCTCCTCAGCCTCGCCGTCATCGATCGCTTCCAGCCCGTCGCAGTCGAGCTTCAGCGGGTCGTTGCCGCGGTGGTTGGCCTGACTGGCGGCGCGTTTGCGCTGTCATTCGCCAGCGCCATTCCGCTCGGCGCCGCCGGGCGGGGCGCTGCGGCCTTTGGCCGGTCGTTGTGGCTCGCGTTGCGCGCACCCTATGACGGCTTGCTGTGGGTCAAGACCCGCTTCTTTGGCAAGGCCACGCTGATCGAGCGCCGCGATCCGAAATTCGGCGACGACGCGGCCGAGCCTGACGCCGAGACCCCCGCCGCAGAAAAAACCGCCGGCGCCCCCGCCCTCGAGACCAAGAGCGAGACCGACACCAGAAAAGAGCCCGTGGTCGTCGCCCGCACCAAGTCGGCCAAACCCTCGAAGCGCGACATGGCTGCGCGCCAGGGATCGCTGTTGCCGGCGACCAAGAAAGGCTTCTCGCTGCCGAGCCTCGATTTTCTCGCCATGCCGACCAAAGAATCTCGCATTCCGCAGATCTCCAATGAAGCCCTGGAGTCCAACGCCCGCATGCTGGAATCGGTGCTCGACGACTTCGGCATCAAGGGCCAGGTGGTGAAAGTGCGGCCGGGTCCGGTCGTCACCCTTTACGAACTCGAGCCCGCGCCCGGCACCAAGACCAGCCGCGTGGTGAGCCTCGCCGACGACATCGCGCGGTCCATGAGCGCGATCGCGGTGCGCATCGCCGTTATTCCCGGCCGCAGCGTGATCGGCATCGAACTGCCCAACTCGAATCGCGAGACCGTCTTCCTGCGCGAAATGCTGGCCTCGGACGAATTCGAGCGCAACGACGCCAAACTGATTCTCACCCTCGGCAAGGACATCGGCGGCGCGCCGGTGTTTGCCGATCTCGCCCGCATGCCGCACTTGCTGGTCGCCGGCACCACCGGCTCGGGCAAGTCGGTCGCGGTCAACACCATGATCATGTCGCTGCTCTACCGAAACACCCCGGCCGACGTGCGCTTCATCATGATCGATCCCAAGATGCTGGAACTGTCGGTCTACGACGGCATCCCGCACCTGCTTGCTCCTGTTGTAACCGAACCAGGAAAAGCAGTGATGGCGCTCAAGTGGGTCGTGCGCGAGATGGAGAACCGCTATCGCGCCATGAGCCAGGTGGGTGTGCGCAATGTCGCCGGCTACAACCAGCGCCTGACCGACGCCGCCAAGAAGGGCCAGAAGCTGACCCGCACGGTCCAGACCGGTTTCGAACCCGAAACCGGCAAGCCGACCTATGAGGAGCAAGAACTCGATCTGACGCCGCTGCCGTTCATCGTCGTGATCATCGACGAAATGGCCGATCTCATGCTGGTCGCCGGCAAGGAAGTGGAAGCGGCCGTGCAACGTCTCGCCCAAATGGCCCGCGCCGCCGGCATTCACGTCGTCATGGCGACGCAGCGCCCGTCGGTCGACGTCATCACCGGTACCATCAAAGCCAACTTCCCGACCCGCATTTCGTTCCAGGTGACCAGCAAGATCGACAGCCGCACCATCCTGGGCGAGCAGGGCGCCGAGCAACTGCTTGGCCAGGGCGACATGCTGTACATGGCGGCCGGCGGCCGCATCACCCGCGTGCATGGGCCGTTTGTGTCGGACAAGGAGGTCGAGAGGGTCGTCACCGCGCTGCGTGAGCAGGGCGAGCCAGATTACGTCACCGAAGTGACCGAAGAGTCCGACATGTCGGACGTGCCCGGCTTCAACGGCGCCAGCGTCGGCGGCAACACCTCGGGCGAAAATACGCTATTCGATCAGGCGGTCGCGCTGGTCGCGCGCGAACGCAAGGCGTCCACCAGCTTCATCCAGCGCCATCTGCAAATCGGCTACAACCGCGCGGCGCGGATCATCGAGGATATGGAAGTGCAAGGCATGGTCGGCAAACCGAACCATGTTGGAAAGCGCGAAGTGCTGCTGCCGGCGCCGGTCGACATCTGACGGCCATCGACTCCGCCTTCGCGCCGCCATAGTGTCCGGCCACTATGGAGCACATGAAAATCCTCTCGATTCTAGCGGCGCTCGCAGCCAGCAGCCCCGCGCTCGCGCTGACCGACACCGAGAAGGCGGCGGTGACGCGGGCTGAGGGCTATCTCAACCAGCTCGGCAATCTCGAGGCGCGCTTTTTGCAGGTGAACCCCGACGGCGGCGTGGTCGAGGGCGACTTGTTCGTCGCGCGGCCGGGCAAGATGCGCATCCAATATGATCCGCCGACGCCGATGCTGGTGGTGGCCGATGGCGTATGGCTGATCTACGTCGACAAGGAAGTGAACGAGGCGAGTTACATCGACCTTGATGAAACGCCGGCGGGCCTCCTGCTAAAAAAAGATCTGTCGTTCACCGCGCCGGGCATCGTGCTGAAGGGCGTGACCATTGGTCCCGGCACGGTCGAGATCACCGCCACGCAGAAAAAGGCCGAGCACCAGGGGCGTGTCACCTTTGTTTTTGCCGACGCGCCCT
>VGEM01000162.1 GCA_016869315.1 Alphaproteobacteria bacterium
CCTTTGGCCAGACCGGCCCGCGCGCGCAAGATGGCGGCTTCGACGTCAGCGTACAGGCGGCCTCGGGCATCATGAGCATCACCGGCGAGCGCGAGGGCCCGCCCCTCAAGGCCGGCGTCCCGGTCTCGGACATGGCGACGGGTGTTTATGCCGCCTATGCCATCGCCGCCTTGCTGCGTCAGGTCGCGGCAGGCGGACCCGGTGGATACGTCGACATGACGATGCTTGGGGCGAGTCTTGGCTTCGCCGCGTTTCAAACCAGCGAGTACTTCGGCAACCGCAAAGATCCGGCGCGCCACGGCTCGGCCCATCCTCGCAACGCGCCGTACCAAGGATTCAAGGCAGCCGATGGCCACTTTGTCGTTGCCGCCGGTAACGACAAGCTCTGGCAATCGGTGTGCGCCGTGATGAAGCGCCCCGACCTCGCCGCCGATGCGCGGTTCGCTACGACAGCCTTGCGCGCCAAGAACCAGGTCGAGCTCGCGCGATTGCTGCAAGTCGAATTCGAGCGCCGGACGGTGATGGAGTGGGCCACCGATTTCCGCGCCGCGGGCGTGCCGTGCGAGCCCGTCAACTCGATCTCGCAAGCGATGTTCAGCGAGCAGGTCAGCCACGCGGGCTGGGTGCAGCCGCTTGAACTCCCGAACGGCAAGAAGACTGAAACCGTCGCGGCACCGATCATTCTAAACGGACGATCGCTTGGCGCCGGCCGCCGGCCGCCGGCCTTGGGCGAGCACAATCGCCAAGTCCTCGCCGAACTCTCCAAGAAATAGGGCCGCCAGGTTTCCCGGGCGGCCCGTGGGCTTTTCTTGGTCTAAGTGGCTTAAGTGTCAGACACTTAAGGCCCCATCTAGAAACTGTACTTCATACGCACGCCGAAATCGCGCTTGTCGGGCACGCCCGCCAGAATGCCTTGCGGGAAGCCGAACGCCGCGAAGCCAAAGCCCGTCGGCAGCGGCAGGAAGATCGAGCCTGGCGAGCCCTGGAACACGTTACGGAAGGCGTATTCCCAGTTCGAATCCGCGAACAGGTTGGTCACATACAACTCGATCGAGAGATTTTCCTGTTCGACGCCGGCGCGGGCGTTGACACGATAGTAGGCGTCGGTCTTGACGATATTGGCTTCGCTATCCCAGGCCTTGCCGGTGTAGGTAATGTCGCTGCGAGCGAACCAATCCCAATCGCCGACAAGGCGATTGCGATAGGAAATGGCCGCCGAGCCGTTCAGGTTTGGAACGCGCGCCAACTTGTTGCCGTCGAAGCGAGTCACGTTCGAGGTCAATTGCGCCAGGAACGGCTGGATGAAGTTGGTGTACTTGCCGGTCGTATAGGACATACGCAGGTTAAAGTCCCAATTTTCGTCCGGCGCGAACGAACTTTCGAATTCGGCGCCATGCAGCTTGGCGTCGCCTGGAACGATGATGCCGGTGAATGTGATGGTTGGCGCTGCCCCTGGCGGCAAAGGTTGGCCTGCCGGAACCGTCGGGACGACGAAGGCTGCCGTCGATTTCAAGTTCGACCACTTCATTTTGAAGAGCGCGAGGGTGTATTGGAGGCGACCATCCAATAGCCGCTGCTTCGATCCGATCTCGTAGTTGTCGAGGCGATCAGAGTCAGCGATGTTCTGCACGCCAGGAAAGGCCGCCTCAATGAGGCCGCGGTGGAATGCGTTGGCGTTGACGTATTGCGAATTGAAGCTGCCCGGCAACACGCCACGCGACCAGCTCGCATACACCGTCCAGTCTTCCTGAGGCTTGAAATTGGCGATGACGCGCGGCAGCCAATCCTTGAAGTTGCCCTGAACTGCCTGCGACGCAGTGAGGCGCGACTTATCCTGCTGACGGCGAATTTCGCCTTCGATGCTGACCCAATCCGTCAGATCGTAAGCGACTGAGGCAAATCCGGCGACAACCTTGGCGATTTCACCGTTGGTGGACGGGATCAGGCCCGGCGCCAGGGCCGGCTGGGCCAGAGTCGGCGCGGTCGCGATCGGAAGGGTGGGCGCGGTGCGAACCTGATAAACCACCGAACCGCCGCCGCCGTAGCTCGACAGGAACGTGCCCTTGTACCAGGTGCCGCCGACCATCCAGCGGAAAGCCTGATCCTGGGCCGACTGAAGGCGCGCTTCGGCGTGCTTGGTCTCGGACAGCACCGGCTGAGCACCATAGATGTTTTCTTCGTCCGTGCGATCGCCGTCGGCAAAGGCCTGCATCTGGGTGTCGTCGTAGCCGGCGTTAAAGGCAAAGGTAATGCCGTTACCAAATTCGTATTCGCCCTGGCCGGTCAGGCGCAGGATATTACGCAGGAGACCGAAATGGTCGAGCTTCGGCGCCCGCGCCATGATTGGGTCACGAAGGCTGTTAAGAACGAACGCATTGAAGAGGCCGTTCGGATTGCCAACGCTGGCGAGCCGCGGGCTCGCGAAGGTGGTATTGACCGACACGATCCTCTTCTCGCCGATCTGTTTCAGCGTCGGGATCTTGCCGCAGAGGTACGGGATCGACAGGGCAAATTGAACCGGCTGCTTCGTGGTCAGGCCCTTGCCGTTGAACGTCCGCCCGGCGCAGGAATTGGCGCCGTAGATCGGACCGGAGATATGCGCCAGTGTGCCATGAGTGTCGTCATCCTGCTGAACGTGAGCGCGGAACCGGAGCCAGAAATTGTCGGTCGGCGTGGCATAAAGCGTCGCCGAAACCGACTGTGTGGTTTCCTCGCCCAGTTTCCCGCCGTCATTCGCAGTGTAATGGGAGCCTTTCTGGTGTTGCAGCACGTTGATCCGGCCGGCGAGCTTGTCCTCGACCAGCGGACCTTCGAGACTGAGGTTCAGGTCATATGAACTGCGCACCGAACCGAGCGCATTGATTTCGCCCCTGAACTCGTCGCCTGGGACCCTGGTGATGAAGTTGACCGCGCCGCCAAACGTGTTGCGGCCGAAATAGGCGTTCTGTGGCCCCTTCAGTACTTCGATGCGTTCGACGTCAACCGTATTGACCGCGTTGGCGCCACCAAGAACGTAGATGCCGTCGATGAAGACGGCGCCTGTCTGAATGCGCGGAAGAGAGTTCGACGGTGTCAGGCCACGGAAGGCGACCAAGGGAACGAAGCGGCCCTGGCCGTTGCCGCCGATGTTGGTGACGTAGGCGCCGGGCGCAATCTTCGTAATATCGCGCATGTCGAAGATCTGCGCTTTTTGGATTTCGGCGGCGGTCAACACGACCACCGACAGCGGAACCTCGATCAAGGACTCTTCGCGCTTACGCGAGGTGACGATGATTTCTTCCAGAGCCGGCGCCTGGGCGGTTTGCTTATTGTCTTGAGCGCTCGCCGGCGTACCGGCGACACCGAATGCGAGAGCGCTCACACCGGTCAGCGCCAAGCGGCGCAGCAAAAAGCTTTTCGTCATTTAATCACCCCCCAGGTGGCGCCGGTGAAAAGGCCGGCGGAATTCTTCAGGACTCGGCTCTTTTTCCGATGATTTGCCCCTCAATTCAAGGGTTCTTGATCATCCATCGAACGCGATAACAGATACCGGCAATGGACGCCGACGCGTGTTGCCCGAAAGCAACGCCGAAACGGCCCTACTCCGCTGCCTTTGAAGGATACACCACGCCTTTGGCATTCGGCGAAACGAAGATGCCTTCACGGATGTAACCTTCGACTACCTTCTTGACCTGCGCCCCGCCGGCATAAGGATTGCCCAGAGGATCATCCGGCCAAATGTTATTGGGCAGCCCCCGAGGGGTCTTGGCGTACTCAGCGGCATAAACCGCCGGCTCGTCCCAGATCATCAGATTGGTCTGAATGTCGGCGCGAGCCCGGCGCAATGCCTTGAGGTCGATCACACCGGCCAGCGGAACCTGCCCGTCGGTGTCGGCCTCGGCCTGCACAGTGCCGTCGAAATTGACGATCTTCGAATAACCCCTCGCCCGGGCACTCGGCACATTGCGGTCCTTGAGGAAATACTCGCCGCCATGGCCGGCGGTGACGACGTAGGCGGTGTTCTCGAAGCCGCGCATCAGACGCGCCGCGTCCCAGCCCTGGCGGTGGGCGCCGTGCGGCTCGGACGTCGGATGGATGATCACTTCGGCGCCGCGCATCGCCATGGCGCGATGGGTTTCGGGGAAATTGTTGTCGAAGCAGATCACGGTCGCGAGCTTGCCGATCGGCGTATCGGCGACAGGAAACAGGTGTTCGTACCCGTACTTCTGGACGTACTGGTCGTAAACGCTTCCGGGTGTGGTGTCGGGCAGGAAACCCATCGCATCGCCGCAATGGATCTTGCGATAGAGATGTATCAGCTTGCCCTGGTCGTCATAAATGAAAGCCGAGTTGAAGAACCGATTGGGCCAGGCGGGATCGTACTCGAACACCCCACCCGCCATATAGCACTTGGTGTCCTGTGCGAACCTGGCGATCTGATCCATTTCGGGCCCTGGAAACGTGACACCAATCTTGTCGGCGATGTGTCCGAGCTTATTGCCCAGCGGGCTGACGGGGCCGGTCAGGAAGAATTCCGGGAACACCGCGAGTTTCATGTTCGTCGCGCGGCCCATGTACTGGCGGATCAGGTCGAACGCGTCGTCGAGGTTTTTCTGCCGCTTCGGCACCAACTCATCGACCGTCAACGATTGATGGACGACGTGCTGGCAAACCATGACGCCGTAGGTGTCAATCGCATCGGGACGCGGCGCCTTGGCCGCGGCCGCGGCCTTTGCCCTCGCGGTCTCGATCCATGCCGCGCGCGTTTTCGGGGCGACGCGCGAGGCCGCCGTCTCTTTCACATAGCCGGGGGCATAGAGATTCATGCGGACGATGGCGGCGAAGTTGAGCGCCGGCGACATCCTCCTCTGACGAAGCACCTCAAGATCGACTGGCGCGCTGAGAACGGATTCATCGCCGTTGACGGAAACCGTCCTGCCGGCACTTGGGTAAAGGCCGGCGACTGGCGGCAGCTTCACGGTTGCGCCATCGCATGTGACGGCACTCGGCGAAGCGAGCGCGACATACGTCAGATTTTCATACGCCCGGGCGACGCGGGCCGCGAGGCGGCTCTTCAACAAATGATCGCTTCGTTCGCGCGATGGGTTGAGGATGATCTCGGCGCCACGCAACACTTGGACGCGAACGAGATGAGGCGCCAACACATCTTCGCCGCACAAAATGCCGATCTGGCCGAGCACTGTCTTGGCGACAGAGTGCCCCGCCGCGGCGAACGTTTCCGCAGTTGTATCGGTGAATCCCTCAACGATATCGGGCATCACTTTCGGTGTTTTGAGCAACACCTTGCCGTCGGGCCCGACCAGGAACCCCACCGTGCGGGCGGCTTGGTCATCGCCCGATATGAAGGCCGACGCGCCGAGATAGAGATTGTGAGCCCTGGCGAGTCCCGCCAACGCGCCGACGACGGCGGCCTCTGTCACAGCGTCCTTCTCCGTCCCATCGGCATGAGGGAGCAGCGCCAAGGCCGGTCCCTGCTCAACCGATGTGCGGCGGGCTTGCCCAAGCGCGGCCTGAGCGCCCGCGACATCGGTCGCCGACCAGGGTGTCTGCAACAGAAACATAGCATCCGCCTCCGTAAATTCCGGTTTTGGCCATGGATACTGCCGAAGATTGACCGCACCTCCAAGGCGTTCATAAGGTGGTATCGCCCTATGAAAACCGGGCGGAAAAGGGGCGTCTATTGATCGTCGTCAAACATCCGAAAGAGCTGATGTCGTATGTCGGCCAGAGGCTTGGAACCAGCGACTGGATGACCATCAGCCAGGACATGATCAATCGATTCGCCGACGTCACGGGAGACGACAACTGGATTCACGTCGATCTGGACCGAGCATCCCGCGACCTGCCGGGGGGCAAACCCATCGCCCATGGATTCCTCACCTTGTCCCTGACCCCGATCCTGGGACGCCAGATCATGGAGGTGCAGGGCGCAAGGCAGATGATCAATTACGGCACGGATAACGTCCGTTTTCCGGCGACCGTCCAGAGCGGAGGCCGGATCCGCCTGAGTCTCGACCTGACCGAAGCGGCCGAGCGCGCCGATCGCGGCATCAAATTCACACTCAAATCGATCGTCGAGGCGGAAGGTGTTTCAAAACCCGTCTGTGTCTTCGACAAGCAGCTTTTGATTTATCCAGCTGGGCCGTAATCTCGCGACCCGGATCGTATAGAAAGGACATATGATGAGCAAGGACGTACAGGGTTGGCGCCGGAAATTCGGCGTCCTAGGCCCCTCGACCAACACGATCGTCCAACCGGACTTCGATGCGCTGCGCGTACCTGGTGTCACCAACCACTACAGCCGCATCTTTACCCCGAACGCCAACGCCATCTCGAATGAGACGTTCCTGGCTGCAACGCAGGTGATCGCCAACAACGTGATCGACGCCGTGAAAAGCGTGATGACGGCGAACGTCGATTACATGGTGATGGGCATGTCGGCGATCACCTTCTACAACGGCAATAAAGGTGCCAACGAATTCAAGAAGAAGATCGAGAAAACCTCCAAGGTCGGCGTTTCGGTGGGCTCGCACTCGTGCACGGCCGCATTGAAGGCCTATGGCGGCATCAAGCGGATCGCCTTCCTGTCGCCCTATTATCCGGCCGCCAATGCCGAGGTGAAAAAGTACTTCGCCGACAATGGCTTCAAGACCGTGCGCGATATTCCGCTGCTGTGTCCAACCTGGACGGCGATCGCGGAAACAACCGAAGACACCTGCATCAAGACTATCAAGAAACTCGATGGTCCGGACGTGGACGCGATCGTTCAGGTCGGCACGAACCTCAGCATGATCCGCCTCGCCGCCTTCGCCGAGAAGTGGCTGAACAAGCCGGTGATCGCCATCAACACCGCGACCTACTGGCACGCGCTCCGCACCAACGGCATCAAGGACAAGGTCTACGGCTTCGGCAAGCTGCTCGAAGACTACTAGACCGAGATGGCAAACGATCTGTCCGGACGCGTCGCGCTTGTGACGGGCGGCGCGTCCGGAATCGGATTGGCGACAGCGACTTTACTGGCCCAACGCGGCGCCAAAGTCGCGATCACCGATATTGACGAAGCGAAGCTGGCCCAGGCCACGGCGGACCTGCGCATTCGCGCCGACAACCGAGCGGTGGCGGACGTGCGGCGCGCGGTCGAGAGCGTCGAGAAAGAACTCGGCCGCCTCGATATCCTGGTCAATAACGCCGGCATCAGCGGTCGCAGCCTGCCGCTCGACCAAATCGATGAGGCAGGTTTCGACGCCATGTTCGAGACCCACGTCAAAGGCGCGTTCTTCATCACCCAGGTCGCCGTCGCGGGCATGAAGCGCCGCAAGTTTGGGCGGATCATCAACATCAGCTCGCACTTTTCGATGATCGGCAGCGCGAGCGCGAGCCACTACGTCGGCGCAAAAACAGCGCTCAACGGGTTCACGCGCGGTTGGGCCCTGGAGTTCGGCCCGTTTGGCATCACCGTCAACACCGTCGCCCCCGGGCTAGTGGAAACGGCGATGACCCTGGCCAGCATCGGCAGCCACGAGATCAGGCGCCGCGGCGAGAGTTATCCAATCGGTCGCAACCCGACTCCTAACGACATTGCCGAAAGTATTGCGTGGCTCTGCAGCGATGGCGCCGCCGCGGTGACCGGCCAAGCGATCAGCCCCAACGGCGGGATCGCGATCGTCGGGATTTGAGGACGCGTTACGCCGCGAGATCAAGTTCAGCGATCGCTTTGCGCCACGGCACGTTCACGCGACGGTCTTCCGTGTAGACAACAAGGCCCGCGCCGATCAGTCGGTCCACATCCTGATGTACTGATTTGTAGTCGCGCTCGACCAGAGCGCTCAATTTCCGAACCGACAATGGTCCCTCGATCCTTAGCGCACGCAGCAACTCAAGCCGTTTTGGGGACATCGCCGATAAAAAGTCGGAGAATTCGAGAAAGGTCACGTGGTCGCGATCCAGCGACTTGCCTG
>VGEM01000163.1 GCA_016869315.1 Alphaproteobacteria bacterium
AGAAGATCCGCATTGTGCTGTCGGGTCTTCGCGGCGAGGACTCGATCTCCGAGTTATGCCGCCGTGAGGGGATCGCGGAGAGCTTGTATTACAGTTGGTCGAAGGAGTTCCTTGAGGCCGGTAAGAAGCGCCTGGCCGGCGACACAGCACGAGCGGCGACCAGCGATGAGGTTAAGACGCTGCGGACCGAGGCCCGCCGAAGTTGAGTCTCGGCGCGCCTCTACCAGAATCTCAAAGCTAAGTCGTTGAGAGCGCGGGGTCAGCGCAGTTCACGTTTTGAAACTTTCCCGGCGGCATTGCGAGGAAGGTCGTTCAGAAATGTGACTGACTTGGGGACTTTATAATTAGCCATATTCTCACGCGACCATGCTATTAGTGCGGCTTCGTTAAGCGTTGCGCCAGCACGCAGCACGATCCATGCCTTACCGACTTCGCCGAGACGTTCGTCGGGCACGCCGGTCACGGCAACCATTTCGATTGCCGGGTGCGCCGCCAGCAGCTTCTCGACTTCTGCCGGATAACAATTGAAGCCGCCCGAAATGTACATATCCTTCTTCCGATCAGTAATGCGGACATAGCCGGCGGCGTCCATGGTCCCAATATCTCCGGTATGCAGCCATCCGTTTACGTCGATCGCTTCGGCCGTGGCGGCGGGATCATCGAGATAACCCAGCATTACGCCATTTCCGCGCACTAAGATTTCGCCCGTTTCGCCGCGTGGCAATTCACGCCCGGTATCGTCGGTGATGCGGACCTCACTACCGGCGATGGCAATGCCGCACGTTTCGGCGATCAGTTCGGTATGGTCGCCCCTGCGGCAGCATGTGATGGTTGTACATTCCGTCATGCCGTAGGCGGTGATGATATCGGGCATGCCCAATTCATCGCGAATGCGCCGGATCAGCGTTGGCGCGACAACAGCAGCACCCGTTGTGCCGCCGCGCAAAGACGAAGTATCGAATGACCGCTTCTTGCGCTCAGCGAGCAGCGCCTGAAAGATCGTCGGCGCCCCAGGCATAAATGATATTCTTTCGCGCTCGATGACGTCGGCGGCGACATAAGGGTCGAATTGCGCCATAGGCACGATCACGGCGCCGGCGAGGAGGCACACTACCCACCCAGCCTTGTAGCCGAAACTGTGGAAGAAGGGACTGACGATCAGGTAGCGCTCACCCGAGGCCAGACCGGTGTTGGCGATCCACTCGAACAACGGTTCAACGACACGGCTGTGAGTAGCCATCACGCCTTTCGGAACGCCGGTCGTGCCGGAAGTAAACATGATATCGGAAATATCGTCCGACTTGATACGAGCCAGCGCGCCGATAACAGCAGGATCGTCTGCGCCCATTCCGCTGTTCATGAACTCCGGGAAATCGCTGTCAACGTGCACGGTTTCCTGTAGCGCGGGCAACTCTTCTGCCGCGATGAGCTCACGGTAATTGACTCCTAAGAATACTTGGACGGTGAACAGCATACGCACACGCGCGCGTCGCAGGATGTCGCCTGCCTCGCGCCCCTTCAATCGCGTGTTTAGTGGTACGATTGCTGCGCCAGCCATCATCGCGCCAATGGCCACGACAATCCACGCACGACAGTTGGGCGCCCAAATGGCAATCCGGTCCCCCCTCGATATGCCGCGTGTTAGAAATGCGCTAGCAGCGCGGCGGCATTCTGCCCACAGCCTACCGAACGTCCATACCTCACCATTTTCCAACACCGCCGGCAGATCGCCCCATCGCTCGGCCGCCGCCATTGCAGCATGCGGAATGGTTGTCGGGCGCGGGTTGGACATGGTCAGGCGACTTCGAATAAACCAGCTGCGCCCATTCCGCCGGCTACGCACATCGAAACCATAACATACCTCGCGCCACGCCGTTTCCCCTCAATCAGAGCGTGGCCGACCAGACGGCTGCCTGTCATACCGAATGGATGGCCGAGCGCGATACCGCCACCATCGACATTCAATTTTTCGGGATCGATATTCAGTTTCTGCTGACAATAAATCGCTTGGCTGGCAAATGCCTCGTTGATTTCCCACAGCCCGATATCATCAACCTTTAGCCCGGCGCGCTTGAGTAATTTGGGAATTGCAAAAACGGGTCCGATACCCATTTCATCGGGTTCGCATCCCGCGACCTGGAAACCGCGATAGACGCCGAGTACTTGCAAGTTGTCTTTCTGCGCCATGGTCAGGTCCATTAGGACTTGGGCTGACGCTCCGTCAGAGAGCTGCGAGGCGTTGCCCGCTGTGATGTACTTGCCCTCCTTGACGATGAGCCCGTCTTTAAACACTGGTTTGAGCTGAGCAAGTCCCTCGGTTGTGGTATCGCCACGCACACCTTCATCGACGGTAAGCGTGATGGTTTCGCGGCCGGTTTCTGCCCCCTGTTTGTCGCGTAGCACTTTCTCGACCGTAATCGGTATGATCTCTTTGTCGAAACGACCGGCACTCCGCGCGCTACTGGCGCGTTGATGGCTTTGTGCGGCAAAGGCATCCTGCGCTTCGCGCGAGATGCCGTAGCGTTCAGCGACGACTTCAGCAGTCTCGATCATTACCATGTAAGCATTTCGTTCCACGTTGATCACTGCCTCCGAGCGGTTTCGATAGGCTGGCGTAAAAGACCCGAGTGTCAGCGAGATTGATTCGAGGCCGCCGCTTACTGCGATATCAATCTCATCGCTGCGAATGCCGCGCGCCGCCAGTGCGAGTGCGTTGAGCCCCGACGAGCATTTGCGGTCGAGCGCGAAACCCGAAACACTGTTGGGCAGGCGCGATGCATGAACAAGGAGGCGGCCGATGTTGTAGCTTTGCGTGTTCCAGTGATTACCAACGCCGAGATACACGTCGTCGACCCGCGCTGGATCAATACCCGAGCGCTCAAGTACCGCATTTACGACATGCGCGCCCATCACGGGCGCCTCAGTATTATTGAATGCGCCACGATAGGCCTTGCCAATGCCAGTCCTGGCGGTAGCGACGATTGCTGCTTCACGCATTTTTTCGTACTCCGTTCGAAATGTCGGTGATGTTTGAAGGTCCGAAGTATGCCTTCATGCGGAGGATCTTGCCGGTTATATCGTAGTCGAGGATTTCGATAACCTAAATCACGACGTTGGCGCCCTGACAGTTCAAACGGACTTGCATCGAAAAGCCAAGTGTGGAGCTTCCACGCAGATCGGGCCGGTCGGAGCTGGGGTCGCACCGGTCTGCATCGATCTCGCTTAGAATTCTCGGATCGCTATTTGGTCAACCAGCGACTCGGCACCAATCAGATCCTCGTTGACTGCATCGTCGGCAAAGATTGCGCCGACTGCCTCAGCCTCGCCATTCTCGAAGGCAGTGACATAAGCGCGAACCGGTGCTGCCATTTGCGGGTGGTCTGTCATCACGTGTCTTTCAAGAAGTAGCGGCTGATTGTATCGACGATGCAGGCCGGCTTGCCGCCGCCTTCGATTTCCACGGTAACGCGCACTACTGACTGGATGGCGCCTTTCACGTCCTCGACACCGACTATCTCACCAACGGCATGGATGCGAGCGCCGACCTTGACGGGCGCGAGGAAGCGCAGTCGATCGCAGCCGATATTGACCGCGTGCGCGAAGCCACGGACTTCGAGCAAGTGGGGCAGGAAGTAATTGACCAAGCTCATCGTCAAATAGCCGTGCGCGATGGTGCCGCCGAATGGACCGTTCTTGGCCCGTTCCACATCCACATGAATCCACTGATGGTCGCCGGTGACTTCGGCGAAGCCATCGACGCGGGACTGATTGATCATGAGCCAATCGGTGGGGCCTAGCTGCGTCCCTTCCTGACCGACCAAAGCGCGTGGCGTTTCGTAAATGCGCGGAGCGATCATGCTCGCTGACTCGATACGGAGATCACTTCGCCGGTCATATACGACGAAAGATCTGAGGCGAGGAAAATCATTACATTGGCGACCTCCCATACCTCGGCAGGGCGTCCGAAAGCCTCCTGCGCAGAAAGCTTGGCGAGGAGATCCTTGGTCGTGACTTTGGCAAGGAAAGCGTGCATCGCAATCGAAGGCGCGACCGCATTGATCCGAACGCCATGCTCAGCCGCCTCCACCGCGGAGCATCGCGTGAATGCCATCACACCAGCTTTAGCCGCCGCATAATGCGTCTGGCCCTTCTGTGCACGCCATCCTAATACCGAAGCATTATTGATGATTACACCGCTCTTGCGCGTGTACATTCCAGGCAGAAACGCGCGGGTCATGCGGAATACGCTGTTCAGGGTGACATCAAGCACACGCGACCATTGATCATCCGTCATGTCGACCACCGGCACTTCGCCGCCAAGGCCCGCGTTATTGATCAGCACATCGACCTGGCCGAGTTCTGCACCCGCAGCGCACTGCAGCGCGTCGACCTGGTCTTGGCGCGTCACGTCGCACAAGAAAGTTGCGGGGCGGGTGCCTGCTTCGGCGGCGATCCGATCCGCAGCTGCGTCGAGGCGGCGTTCGTGGAAATCGCTGATCAGCACTCGTGCGCCTTCTTCGGTGGCGCGCTTGGCGACAGCGAAGCCAATGCCGGTACCAGCGGCCGCGGTCACGACCACGGTTTTGTTAACAAGCAGGTTTCGGCCCTCGGGATACGGCGGGATCGTAGTCATTTGTCGCCTCGGGGTTCGCGCGGGAGGCCTAGCCCGCGCTCAGCGATCAAATTGCGCTGAATTTGGTTGGTGCCGCCATAGATGGTGTCAGCCCGTGAGTAGAGGAACAGATTTGGCAACGTATCCCATTCGTACTCTGCCTTGTTGGTTACCTCACCGGCTTGGCCAAGAACCTCCATCGCTAGTTCGCCCAGGTTGCGCCGCCAACTTGCCCATTGAATCTTGTATGTCAGCGCTGCTCCATCGATTTTGGAGTGATCGGTCTGCGACAGCATTCTGAGCGCACCATAGCGCATCAAACGCAGGCCGATCTCAGCTCTAGCGATGCGCTGGCGGATCTGGGGATCATTTGCAGCGCCGTTTTCCTTCGCAGCGTCAATGATCTCGTCCAACTCGTTTCGAAAACCCATCTGCTGACCGAGCGTGGACACTCCGCGCTCAAATGCGAGCAAGCCCATGGCGATTTTCCAACCTTCGCCGATTGCGCCGATCAGGCTATCGGCCGGGCAACGCGCGTCGGTTAGGAAAGTCTCGTTGAATTCGGCATCGCCGTTGATCTGGGTAATCCCACGAATTTCGATTCCCTCTTGATCAATCGGCATCATCAGGAAAGTGAGGCCTTTGGGGCCCTTCGATCCTTCTTCAGTTCGAGCGATGAGAAGAATCCAATCGGAGATATGGGCGAGGCTGGTCCAGATTTTCTGGCCGTTGACGACCCACTCCTGGTTGCCTCCGAAGCCTTCGAGACGTCCCTTTGTGCGTACACTGGCCAAGTCAGAACCGGCGTTAGGCTCGGAGAAGCCTTGGCAAAAAATGGTTTTGCCGGCGGCGATGTCGGGCAAAAAGCGCCGCTTCTGTTCGTCCGTGCCAAAGGCAAGGATCGTCGGCCCAGCGAGTTCAATACCGATATGATTGACGCGGCCCGGCACTCCGGCGCGCGCATACTCCTCTGCGAAGATCACCTGCTGTGCTAGTGTTGCGCCACGGCCGCCCCATTTCTCAGGCCAGCCGATGCAAGACCATTTGTGTGCGCCGAGATGTTGCTCCCATTCTTTACGTCTCTCGGGGGACGCGGTCAGCTTAGTAATGCCCTTGATGTCGCGGAATTCGTCGGACATCTGCGCGTTGAGCCACTCCGCACATTCTTGACGAAACAGTTCGTCGGCGGCAGAAAAACCGAGTTTCATACTGTCGCTCCCAGGACCATAGTGGCGATCTGGGCGCGGTGCCAAGCTCCGTTACCGAGCGCGGTCTGGATCGCGCGTGCGCGTTTGAAGAATAAATGTGCATCGTGCTCCCACGTGAATCCAATGCCGCCATGGAGTTGGATCATATCGCCCGCGCACCGGAAAAAGGTATCGGCCGCGAAGGACTTGGCGGCGTGCACTGCGAGCGCCGCTTCGTCCGAACCCTCATCCACCGCGCAGGCCGCCCAATAGACGGCCGACCGTGCCTGCTCGATCTCGATCATCATATCGGCGAGTCGGTGTTTATAGGCTTGGAATGAACCGATCTGACGACCGAACTGAACGCGTTGCAGCGAATAAGCGACGGTGCGATCCAGACAAGATTGGGCGCCGCCCAGAGCTTCTGCGGCGAGCGCCACAAAGCCAGCGCGGTGCGCGGCTGTTATCGCCGCACTCGCTTCCGCGAGTGGTTCGCCCCGAGCGCCTGACAATAAGACCCGTGCGTAGGGGCGGGTCTGATCCATCGTAGTTAGCGGCGTGACGGTTACTCCCGGAGCATCGGCCCGGATGATCCAAGCACCGTCATTGCAAGTCACTACGAATAGGCTGGCCGAGCCGCCATGCGCAACGAAGCCGCAACCGCCCGTCAAGAGTTCTCCATCCGTACGCAACTCTGCGTCGTGCACATATCCGGCGATGCGCGCCCCAGAAAGTATAGAGGGAAGGAGATCGCGCTTCTGCGCACTGTTGCCGCCCGCCGCAATCGCCTGTGCGCTCAATACCAAACTACCGAGCATGGGCAACGCAGCCACCTGCGCGCCGGCCATCTCGGCGATGATCGCCATTTCTACCAGCCCGAGACCGGCGCCTCCGGCGTTTTCGGCGATGCCGATGCCCGAGAGGCCCAAGTCCTGGCAGAACGCCGTCCACAAAGCACGATCAATACCGTCTCCAGCCATAGCGAGACGTGTGCGTTTGCTAGTCGCATTTTCGGTGAAGAAAGCACGCGCCGTTTCTTGGATCATGCGTTGTTCGTCGGTGAAAGCAAATTCCATTATGCTGTTCCCCAGACTTTGCGCGGTGCAGCGCGTGCGGATAGAAGCGCATTTACGGCGGTACCGATGTCTGCCGGCTTCCAGCGCGCGCCTTTGTTCACGGTCGGTCCTTCTCGCCATCCGTCTTCGATCATGATTTTTCCGCCTTCGAGTTCGAACACGCAGCCGGTGACGTGTGCGGATCGATCGCTACCGAGCCATACGACAGTCGGCGCGATGTTAGCGGGATCCATCACGTCGAACACTTCGCCTTCAGTAGCCATTTTGTTGGCGAAGGCCTGCTCTGTCATGCGAGTTCGCGCAGCGGGAGCGAGAGCATTGGCAGTAATACCGTAGCGGCCGAGTTCGGCGGCTTGCACCAACGTCAGTGCGGCGATCCCGCCTTTCGCAGTCGAATAAGCGGCCTGGGCGATGCTGCCCTGTAGGCCAGCACCACTGGTCGTATTGATAATACGTGCGTTGACAGACTTGCCCGCCTTCTGCTGCGCACGCCAATAATCGACGGCATGCCGCGACACACAGAAGTGGCCACGCAAATGTACATGCATGGTGGCGTCCCATTCATCGGGCGTGGCAGAGACGAACATGCGATCGCGAACAATGCCGGCATTGTTAACGACCACATGGAGATCACCAAATGCGGCTATCGCAGATTCGACTATACGTTTCGCGGCATCCCAATCAGCGACATCTTCATAATTTGCGACTGCTTGACCGCCAGCGGTCTTGATTTCTGCAACCACGGCGTCAGCCGCGCTAGTGTCGCGTCCTTCTCCGCCTAACGATCCACCGACATCGTTCACGATGACATTGGCGCCTTCGGCAGCAAAAGCCAGAGCGTAAGCGCGCCCCAATCCTCGGGCGGCGCCGGTGATGATTACGGTCCGGTTGTCGCAAATTCCCATTACAGCCTCTCAATAATCGTTACGTTGGCCTGACCGCCACCTTCACACATTGTCTGAAGGCCATAGCGACCGCCGGTGCGTTCAAGTGCGTGCAGAAGAGTGGTCATGAGACGCGCGCCTGTTGCGCCCAGCGGGTGTTTAAGTGC
>VGEM01000164.1 GCA_016869315.1 Alphaproteobacteria bacterium
CGATGGATCGCGTGGTCGATATCGCCAAGCGCTGCGCCGAGGTTCAGCCGGCGGAAGTCGCGCTGGCAGATACAATCGGATGCGCCGATCCCGTGCGGGTCGGTGAGCTGATCACCCGGGTGAAGGCCGCCATCCCCGGCGTGCCGATCCGTGTGCACCTGCACAATACCCGTAACACCGGGCTCGCCAATGCGTTCGCCGCCGTTTCCGCTGGGGTCGATTTTCTCGACGCGTCGACCGGCGGCATCGGGGGTTGCCCCTTTGCGCCGCGCGCCACCGGTAATATCCCGTTGGAAGATTTGATCTATATGTTGAACCGCATGGGCGTCGAAACCGGGGTCGACATCAAAAAGGTGATCGCCAACGCCCAGTGGGTCGAGGACCGGTTGGGTAAACCGATCCCCGCAATGCTCGGCAAAGCAGGCATATTCCCGGACGTTGCCAAGGCCGCCTGACGCGGTGGACAAGGCCGGCTAATCCTCTGGCCAGGGCGGTTGAATTCCGCTAGGTCAGCGCCCGCCGGGGCAGGGGATGGCGCTTTTCAGAGTCGCCTTTGCCGAGGCGATTGACTAGGGTTTCGCGGGACGGGGAAAGGCGGCATAGAACCGCTTGATCCGCTGCATTCTGCGGACCCGCATCACATTGAAGAACACACGAGGGACGAACGACACATGACCTATCGTTTAGGCTGCGACGTCGGTGGCACATTCACCGACCTTCTGTTGATCAACGAAGCCACCGGCGAGACCTATCGCGCCAAGACCCCCTCGACGCCACAGGATCAGTCGATCGGCGTCATGACCGGCATCGAGCGTATTTGCGCGGATGCGGGCATCCGGCCCGACCAAATCACCGAGTTCATGCACGGCACGACCGTCGCCACCAACGCCGTGCTCGAAGGCAAGGGCGCCGCGGTCGGATTGATCGTCACCGATGGCTACAAGCAGGTCCTTCAGATCGCGCGCTCGTTCGTGCCCGGAGGGCTCGCCGGCTGGATCATCTGGAACAAGCCGCTGCCGCTCGCCCGCCTCGAGAACACCTGCGAGATCAAGGAGCGTATCGGCGCCAAGGGCGATGTCGTCCGTACGGTTGATGAAGCGTCGGTCCGTGACGCGGTGCGCAAGCTCAAGGCCAATAAGGTCGAAGCGATCACCGTGTCGCTGATCAATTCGTTCGCCAACGGAGCGCACGAACTCAAAGTCCGCGAGATCATCAATCAGGAATTCCCAGGCGTGCCGGTCAGCCTGAGCCATGAAGTACTGCCCGAGATGTACGAGTTCGAACGCACCCTGACCGCCGTCGCCAACTCCTATGTTCGTCCGACCGTCGGCAAGTATCTCCGCAATCTCGAGAACACCTTTAACGCCAAGAGCATGAAGGCGAAGTACAAGGTGCTTCGTTCGGACGGCGGCCTGATGGCATTCGGCAATGCGTCCGATCAGCCGGTGAACTTGATGATGTCGGGCCCGGCCGGCGGCGTTGCCGGCGCGCTGTGGGTCTCGAAGCAGTCGGGCTACAAAAACCTTCTCACCTTCGACATGGGCGGAACGTCGACCGACGTTGCCCTGATCGAAAACGGCGAGCCGCAGCTCCGTCGTGAAACCAAGGTCGGTGACGTGACGGTCCGCGCCTCGTCGCTCGACGTGCGCACCGTTGGCGCTGGCGGGGGCTCGATCGCCCGCGTGCCGCAGTTGACCGGCGCGCTCCGTGTCGGTCCCGAATCGGCCGGCGCTATGCCGGGACCTGCGTGCTACCTCAAGGGCGGGCAGGAACCGGCTGTGACCGACGCCAACGTCGTTCTCGGCCATCTTCCGCCGTCGCTGATCGGCGGCGAGATGAAACTCGACGTCAACGCGGCACGAACGGCCTGCAAGAAAGTCGCCGACGCGCTCAAGATTTCGATCGAAGACGCGGCCGAAGGTATCGTTCGCATTGTCAACGAGAACATGTTTGGTGCGCTCCGGCTGGTGTCGATCGAACAAGGCTACGACCCGCGCAACTTCGCGCTGGTGGCCTTCGGTGGCGCAGGTCCGCTGCACGCCAACGCGCTCGGCAAGCTGACCGGATCATGGCCGGTGATCATTCCGCCCGGTCCGGGTGTGCTTTGCGCCTACGGCGACGCCACGACGCGTGCGCGTAACGAAGCGTCGCAGACCTTTGTGCGCCAGTTCTTCGAGACCAGTTCGAAGGAAGTCGCCGGGATTCTGAAGCGCTTGGAAAAGCAGGCCGCGGCAGCCTTGACGAAAGAGGGCATCCCCGCGAGTGAGCAAACGACCGTTTGGGAAATGGACCTGCGTTATCACGGTCAGGGTTTCTCTGTGCCCATTCAATGCAAGCCGGATGGGTTCGAGAAGGACGGCCTCAAGAAGGCCGGCAAAGATTTCGACGCCTATCACACCCGCCAGTTCACTTTCGCGCTCGATGCCGCGCACGAGATCGTCAATCTGCGCGCGGTTGTGGTTGGCGAGTACCCGAACGTCAAAGCGATCCGCGTCGGCAAGGGCGGCACCGATCCGAAGGCGGCGGTGATTTCGTCCAGCCATATCTTCTGGCACGACGGCAAATCGATGAAGTCGAAGATCTACGATCGTTCGAAGCTGAAGGCTGGCAACGTCGTTCAAGGCCCGGCGATCGTCACCGAGTTCGACTCGACCACGGTGATCCTGCCGGATTGCATGGGCACGGTCGATCATGTCGGCACGATCTTGATCACGCCGAAAGGCCTGAAGCCAAGGCCCGGCATGGCGGTGAAGACCGCCGGCAAGGCTGCGGCCAAGAAAACGCCGGCCAAAAAGCCGTCGTCCAAGAAAAAACGTTCGTAACGGTCGGAACAGGAGAAGCAGCCATGGCAATCAAGGCGCAAGTCATCGAAGGCAACAAGAAGCCCTTCAAGAAAACCCCGATCGACGCGATCACGCTCGACATCATCGAGAGCGCGCTGCGCAACGCGCGCTTCGAGATGGATGCGACCGTATTCCGCACGGCGATGTCGCCCGGCATTCGCGAGCAACACGATGCGTTTCCTCTGATCGCCAACAAGGACGGCAAGATGGTGGTGGGCCAGTTCGGCTCGTTCATCGGTGGCTTCCTCGCGGGGTATGACGGCACCATCGAAGAAGGCGACGTCTTTTTCACCAACGACCCCTACAAGGTCGAGGGCGCCATCAGCCATGCCAACGACTGGCTGATCATTCTGCCGATCTATTACGCCCATCGGCTGGTGGCGTGGTCGTGCCACTTCGGTCACATGACCGACAACGGCGGCAAGGTGCCGGGTTCGATGCCGACCGACGCGACCACGATCTTCGAGGAAGGTCTCGTGACGCCGCCGACCAAGCTCTACAAGAAAGGCGTGCTGCAGGCGAACGTGCTTGAGGTGATGCTGAATCAGGTTCGCCTGCCGACCTGGAATCGCTCCGACCTTAACGCCGTGTTGGCCGCGTGCCGCGTTGCCGAACGGCGCGTCCACGAAATGTGCGAGCGGTTTGGCGACGACGTGTTCGTGGGGGCGTGCCAGGCCGCGCTTGATCGTAACAAGCGCGCCATGGCTGGCTTGATCCAGCAGGCCGTGAGCGAAACGCCGGTGTCGTTCGAAGATTATGTCGACGACGACGGCCGCGGATACGGCCCTTACAAGATCAAATGCACGATGTGGCGCGAAGGGGAGATGGTGATCCTCGACTGGCAAGGGACCGATCCCCAGGCCATCGGCTCGATCAACTTCTATCTCAACGAGAACATGCTGAAGATGTTCTGGGGCATCTACATGATCATGGTGTTCGATCCCCAGATCCTGTTCAACGACGGGTTCTACGACTTGTTGGACGTGCGCATCCCGAAGGGCACGTTGCTGAAGCCGAACTTTCCGGCAGCGCTGTCCTGCCGTACGCACGCGCTGGGTCGCATCTTCGACACCTTCGCGGCTCTGCTCGGCCAGAAGACGCCAGAGTTCCTGTGTGCCGCCGGCTTCTCGTCGTCGCCGCACTTTATGTATTCGGGCCATGACAAGAAGGGCGAGTGGTATCAGCTCTATCAGATCGGGTTCGGCGGCATTCCGGCGAAGCCCTTCGGCGACGGGCCGGATGGTCACTCGATGTGGCCGTCTTTCACCAACGTGCCGCAGGAATACCTGGAAGCCTACTTCCCACTCCGCATCGAGCGCCATGAAACGGTCGCCGACACCGGCGGCGCCGGCAAGTTCCGTGGCGGCAATGCTTTGCGCGTCGACTATTGTTTCCTTGAAGACGGCGAAATCTCGATCCACGACGATCGCTGGCTGACCTATCCGTGGGGCGTCAACGGCGGCACCCCTGGCGCCCGCTCGGTCAAGATTCTGTACCGCGGCGGATACGGCACCGGAAAGCTCGAGTACCACCTCTCCAAGTGCGACAACGTCAAGGTCAAGGCAGGCGACATCCTTGCCTTCATCACCTGGGGCGGCGGCGGCTGGGGCTGGGGTATCGATCGTGACGCCGAACTGGTCGCGGCCGACGTCCGTCGCGGCCTCGTCACCGTCGACGGCGCCAAGCGGTACGGCGTCGTGCTGAACGCCGATGGCGAGACTGTCAACGCGGCCGAGACTCAAAAACTGCGAGATCAGATCCGCGCGACGTTGCCGGCCAAGGCACCGGTGTTCGACAAGGGCCCGCCGATGGCGGAAATCCTGGCGAACGCCGAGAAGGAAACCCACATCCCGGCGCCGCGCCCGCCGGTGTTCCGCCCCGGTGCGGAGCACGCGAAGGCGGCCGAGTAATCGGCTTTCTCAAATCGAGGCATGAGACGGGGCGGACCGCAAGGTCCGCCCCGTTTCGCGTTAGCGGTCGTAAATTCGGACGGCTTCGCCATCGATGATGCGGCCGCGACGCAGCAAATGCGCGCGCAGAATCCTCATGTTCCGGTCGCTGGCCTGCCAGAAAATATCGAAAATGTCGCCGACGACCGGGGCCGCCGCCAAAAGGGCGTCGACCGCGATGTTGCCGATCATCCGTGTCATGTCCCAGTTTGATACACCGAGGCGACGACCCTCGAGCACGAGATATCCTGCAACCATGTTTGTGACGAGATCGCCGATGCCGGGAATGAGCCCAAGAATCGCATCAAGCCCGAAGCGAATTTGAGTTCCGGGCAAACGGAAAGCGTGATCCATCAGTCGAGCCAGGGCATCCAGACGCCCAATCGCCAACAGCTCCTCAGGCGTTGTATCTGCCCAGGGACTGGCGCGGGTCCTGCTCGAAATTGGTCTGGCGAGGCGACAACCCGGCGTTCACATAAGTGATATAGGCGTGACGCGAGGTCGGACCAAGACCGAGCGTGACAGTCGGGAAAAGTGCGGCAAAACCAATGAATCAGGCTGCTTTTGCCGTTGTCGTGGCGCTCGCCGGCCTCCATCCTGAAGTGGCCCGCACCTTGACCACCATGCTCGCGACGATGGCCTCATTGTCCCGTCGTGCTAGAATTCCCCACAGAATCACGGTTTTGCCGGCCGACAGGGAGGTCGCAGCATGACGGATCGGGCGACGATAACGGCTTTGGTCATGCTGGCGACGACGAGCGCGGCGAATGCGGCAGCGCCACCCGGCGGCACGCTCGGCTTCGTCGTCCGCGACTGGTTCACCTCGGTCTATAACTCGAAATTCGCCGACGAGTGCCCGGAAGGGCTCGCCGTCAGCAACGACGAAATCTGGTGGCGCGGTTTGTCCAAGGACGATCGCGCCAAGTTAACCAACAACGGTCTGGTCCAGCAACTGAACCGCATGCCGATCGCGATGCGGCGCGGGCCCGCCGACGAGAACGTCTGCCTCAACCCGACCCTCGTCAAAGATCCGCCGATGCGGATCGTCGAGGGAAAGTATTCCTACGGCGTCAACATCGATGGCGAGAGCGACGGCGCCGCGACGGCCAAGACCTGCGCCCATAAGAACTTCACCCATCCCGACGGTACGCCCGGCATCGACAATCAAATGTATCGGCTGTTCGGCTGCGTCTATGGCTGGCGCAAGGGGGGCCTTCCCGAGCTCAATGCGCACGAGGGTCGCGGCACCAGTGGCCTCGGCATGACCTTGATCGAAGTGACGAATGTCGACGATGTCCGCAACGATGATGACGTGACCGTGATTTTCCATCGTTCGACGGATCAGTTTGCTCTCGACGGCACCGGACGGCCGCTGCCGTTCTCGAGCTACAACATCGATGTCGTCGACGGAAAATCGCGCTACGGCGACCAGCTCAGGGGCCGAATCAAAGACGGCGTGTTGACGACCGGCAGGAGCGACGTGCGGCTGCCGTTCTACGGCAACTACCATTTCATGCACCCCACCATCCGCGACATGGATTTGAAACTTGAAATCGCGGCGGATGGCGCGACAGCGCAGGGCATGATTACGGGATATTACAACATGGATGCCTTCCTGCATTACGTCGGCGGCATGGTTGGGCATACCTCCACTGCCGACAATTGTCCGGCGATGTATGTCGCGGCCCATGAGCTGGCTGACGGGTATCCAGATGCCAGCGGGCAATGCACGCACCTGTCGACAGCGTTCGATGTTGGCGCCTACGCCGCTTTTATCATTCACCCGCCCGACGAGCAGAAGGTCGCGAGCGGCGCGTCAGCCGTCGGCAGCGCGCTGGCAAAGCCATGATCAAGCCAGCCGCGATCAAGCCAACCATTGCTGCCGCGCTTCTTGCGATCGGATTGAGCGATGCCAACGCTGCCGAGGCGCCGCCGGGCCGCACCCTTGGCTTTGTCGTCCGCGACTGGTTTTCGGCCTACTACACCAGCAAGTTTGCCGACGAATGCCCCGAGGGACTTGCTATCAGCAACGATCAAATCTGGTGGCGCGGAATTTCGAAGGAAGAGCGCGCGCTGAAGACCGAAAACGGCCTCTACCTCGACATCCCGCGGCTTTACATGGCGATGCAACGAGGGCCTGACGGCGAAGACGTCTGCATGAATCCGACGGTGGTCAAGGATCCGCCGCTCCGGATTGTCGAAGGCAAGTACTCCTTTGGCGTCAATATCGACGGCAACGTCGATGGCAGCGCGACGCCGAAGACCTGCGCCCACAAGAACTTCACCCATCCCGACGGCACGCCCGGCATCGATAACCAGATGTATCGCTTGCTCGGCTGTATCTACGGCTGGCGGAAAGGCGGGTTGCCCGAATCAAACGCGCACGAGGCGCGCGGCACCTCTGGTCTCGGCATGATCCTGATCGAAATCACCGACGTCGACGACACCCAGAATGACGACGACATCACGGTGTTCTTCCATCGCTCGATCGATCAGTTTGCTTTCGACGGTGCCGGGAAGCCTTTGCCGTTCTCGAGCTACAACATCGATGTCTCTGCCGGTGCGCCGCGGTACGGCGATTCGCTCAAGGGACGCATTCAGAACGGCGTGATCACGACGGTGCGTGGCGACGTGAAACTGCCGTTCTACGGAAACTACATGTTCCTGCAGCCGACCATCCGCGACATGGACCTGAAACTTGAGATCGCCGCCGATGGCGCCTCAGCCAAGGGCCTGGTCTCCGGCTACTACGATATCGATACCTTCATCCATTATATCGGCGGCATGGTCGGGCATACTTCGACCGCCGACAGTTGCCCGGCCACTTACGACGCCGCCTACGAATTGGCCGACGGCTATCCCGATCCGGTCACAGGCAAGTGCACGCATCTGTCGACGGCCATCGAGATCGGCGCCCATGCGGCGTTCATCATTCGTCCGCCCGCGGCTGAGAAGAAAGTCGCGGCGGGTCAAGCATCGCGCGGAGGCGCATTGGCGAAGCCATGATTCGTTCCATCGTCACCCTCCTCATAGCGTCGATCGCGCTGACGGCCTGCGGCGATCCCGAGCCCAAGTCGGCCGGCGCGCCTCCGGGCATGCGCCGCTTGTCGA
>VGEM01000165.1 GCA_016869315.1 Alphaproteobacteria bacterium
CACCGGCCAGAACGTTCGCGACTGGCTTTATGTCGAAGACCACGCTCGCGCGTTATGGACGGTCGTGACCAAGGGAAAAATCGGCGAGGTCTACAATATCGGCGGCGAAGCCGAGCGCACCAATATCGACGTTGTCGGGAAGATCTGCGATCTGGTCGACGAGATGGCGCCGAGCGCTTCGCCAAGACGCAGCCTCATTACGTTTGTCGCCGACCGGCCCGGCCACGACGCTCGCTACGCCATGGACATCGCCAAGATTCGACGCGATCTCGGATGGACCCCCCGCGAGAGTTTCGAGACCGGATTGCGTAAGACGGTACGCTGGTATCTCGACAATCGGTCCTGGTGGCAGGCGATCCGCGACAGGACGTACGCCGGCGAACGCCTTGGCCTCGCCAAGGGCAAAGCGACGTGAGCGTCGATCTGCTTCTGACCGGCGCCAATGGCCAATTGGGATGGGAGGTCGCTCGGCGCGCGACACGATCGCTCAAGGCCTTGACGCGGGCGGACCTCGATATCAGCGATCGGTCCAAGGTCATCGAGGCGATCGCGATGTCGAAGCCGAAGGTCGTGATCAATGCCGGCGCCTACACGGCCGTCGATAAAGCTGAATCCGATCGCGACACGGCCTTTGCGGTCAATCGCGATGGCCCCTCCTATCTCGCCCAGGCCTGCACACGGATCTGTGCGACTCTGGTTCACATATCGACCGACTACGTCTTTGATGGAAAAAAGGCCGCGGCCTATCTGGAAGACGACCCGGTCGCACCGCTCGGCGTGTACGGCGCAAGCAAGCTAGCCGGGGAAGAAGCTGTGCGCGCGGCCTTGTCCGCCCATGTCATCCTTCGGACGGCCTGGGTGTTCGGTGTTCACGGCAACAACTTCGTCAAGACGATGCTTCGCCTTGCCAGCGAGCGTCCTTTGCTCAAAGTCGTTGACGATCAGCGCGGGTGCCCGACCTTTGCCGGAGATCTCGCGAACGCCGTTCTGGCTGTCGCCGACCGGATTCTCGAGCGACCGGCCGACCATCTGTTTGGCACATTTCACTGCGTCGGTGGCGGCGAGGTGACTTGGTGCGGGTTCGCCCGCAGCATCGTCCGCAGCAGAGTCCCGGTCGAAGCGATCACGACGGCTCAGTACCCGACACCCGCCCAGCGGCCGTCGAACTCAGTGCTCGATTGCGAGAAGTTGGATCGCGTCTACGGAGTCAAGCTCCGTCCGTGGCAACAGGGACTTGAGGAGATGCTGGCGCGGCTTTGACCGCAACGATCACGGCCGCGATCACCAAGGCCTGCGCCGCCAGCCACCAGCTGGCCCAAAGATTGAAACTCACCAGCCAGAACACGGCAACGACCGTCACCGTCGCGCCAATCATTGGCAGCGCAGGCGAGCGTGCGACGTGGAGGATCGCGGACAAGACCAGGACAATGGAAAGGGCAACGCCCACCAGCCCTAACTCCAGTCCGATCTGCAGCATGCCGTTGTGGGGATGCATGAACGGGACCTCGCTCCCCGCTCTCCCGATTATTTTGCCCGCCGCAAACCCGTGCCCAATCCATGGGTGACGCGAAATCAGCTCGTCGACGGCGTGCCAGATGTCGAGACGAAGACCCCAGTTCGGCCCAAAATACGCGTTCAGTTGCGGCGTCCAGCCGGCCGCCCAGGCCGCGCCAACCAGATCGCCCCAGGCAACCGAAACAAACAGAAGCCCGCTGATCACAACGGCAAATCCGCTGCGACCGGTGACATGAATCAAGCCGTAAGCCGCAGCGCCGGCCAACAGCGCAATCGGCGCCGCGTCCATGTAATAGGATACCGCGAGAGCGCCGATCGCGACCGGCAGGACAGCCGCATGTGTCAGCGATCGGCGCGCGATCAGCGACGCCGCGGGAAAAGCAAGGCAGCACAAGAACGCGAGCCCCGCCGACAAGACGTCGAACCGCCGAAGCATGGGTTCCTCGGTCCGGATCAAGCCGATGATCCCTCCGCCTGTCAGCCGCTCCACAACAAGAACGACAAATAGAGCGACGACCGAAACCACCACCGCGCGATCGGCTGTTGCCGCTCCTGTCGTTACGACGGACCAGCCAAGAGCGAGAACAACCAAGACTTTGACGGCGTCCTGCCATGCGCCCGCTGGCGCCCAGATCAGCGACACGCCGGCCCAGATCGATAACGCAACGGCGCTCCAGCCTGTGACGCCGATGTCACGCGGAATCCTGACTGCGCGGAGCGCCGGTAGAGCCAAAAGCGCCAAGGCGACGATCGCGAGGTCCTTGCTCCACGCGGCGAACGGCACGACCGCCCATCCTAATGTACCTGGTCCGTAAGGGCTCTTACGCACCACGTACATGAGCGAACCGTTGGTTACCTTTTCGGGCTGCATTCCTGGAAGATCCTCGCCAGGTTTTCCGCCACGACGGCCGTGTCGAATCTCGCTACCGCGACTTCACGCGCCCGCCGCCCCTGCTCGGCGCGCAAATTGGCGTCACGAAAGAGCGTCATCAAGGCTGCGTACCACTCGTCATCGGTACGGCAATGCGAACCCGTCTCTCCCGGCACGGTCAAATCGGCGGCGATTCCGACCGGCGAGACCAATGCCGGTTTTCCGGCCGCCATGTACTGAATGATCTTGTATCCGCTTTTTCCGCGATGCCACGGCGTGTCGGGCAACGGACACAGGCCCACCGACAATCGAGCCAGCGCGCCCGCCTCGCCCGCCTCGTTCCACGCCAAACGCTCCGCCGGCAACGCCGCGAACTGATCGGGTTTGACGCCTACCAAAATGCACTTCGAATTCGTCTCAGCGAGGAATCGCTGCAAGGGAGGAACAACCATAGGCAACGATTCCTCGGCGGTCATCGGACTGCCGATCCAGCCAACCGTGAATTGCGCAGGCTGATTCATCGTGAAAGCGTGTGTGTCGACTGCGCTGTGAATCAACTCGACTCGTTTTGCGCCGCCGGCTCGCGCCACCTCGGCCATGGCCGGGCTGCCAACACACACAGCATCGGCCAGCGACATTAACCGCTCGATCTTATTGGCGAGGAGATCGCGAACCAGCGGATTGGATGAGCGCTTGTAGTAAAGGTGATGTGCATCGTCGTTGTCGACTACGACAGGCCGACCCGGCAGCAGGAGTTTCTCGATGCCGAACGGCAAGTATGGAATCAGTTCACGTTGCAGCCAAATCACGTCGCAGTCGCGCCCGCGCACCAGCGCCGCGAGGCGATGGGCGCAGGCCCGGGCGATAGCGCCGAAAGGCCGTCGGCCGTTCCGATAAAGCCGGGACACGTAGTCTTCCGGCAATAGCGATTGAACCTCGACAGAAATGCCGCGCCTCTCCAGATGCGGCACGTACTGCATCATCCGCACCCGGCTGCTGGCGCCGTCGCGGGCGTACCAGGCGAGCGCAAGGACCTTGAGGCTCATGGTCGGCCCGCCGCCTGAACAATATCGGCGCCGAACAACGCGTGGCCCAGCCACAAACGCCAGCCTGCAAAAACGTCGACGACGGAATCGCCACGCAGGGCCGCGCGCAGCATTCGGACGGGGAATTCAAAGGTGCTCGCGAGCACGGCAACCGCAAACGCCGCCGGCAGGCCGAAGTACTGCCGGGAATAGCGGACGCGGCTCGCCGCATGCAGCGCCAAGGCCATGCCCGTCGCAGCGCCGCTCGATCCCGCGCCCAGGTGGACAGCGCGCGCCTCTTTGACATAGCGACTGCGCCATCCCGCGTCGTGGGCACGGGCACTGAGATCGACGTCCTCGAAATACAGAAAATAGGACTCGTCGAAACCCTTCACGGCTTCGAAAACATCGCGGCGCACGAACATGACCGCGCCCATCACCTGCCCGACATCTCCACTCAAGCCATGTGCGGCGAGCGGCAGGTACGGAAAGCCGGCATTGGGCACGATCAAGTGCCAGCCGACCGTGCGCCCGATCAGACTGGCGACTGTCGGCAGAGCAGAACACGACGGCGACACCGAGCCCTCGCCGTCGACGAGTTCAGGGCCGGCAATGCCGACACGTTCCGTCAGGGCTCCCAGGCAGGTTCGTAAACACCCCGCCGTTAGTGCCGCATCCGGATTGAGAAACAATATGACGGGCGCCCTTCCCCGGGCAGCTCCGAGATTGCAGGCGGCGCCAAAGCCGATGTTGCGGGCGTTCTGAACAATTTCGGCCCCGCCACCCCGCGCCGATGACTCCGCAAGTGCCTGGCCGTCATCGCTGTTGTTAACCACGACGACGTTGACACCGACGCCATCGGCGCGCGCCACTTCATGCACGGAGCGGATGGCCGTGTACGCGTGGGCGGCCGAGTGATAATTTACGATGACGACATCAACCGCGGCCATTGGCCGCTCCTCCCGCAGAGACGACACCGTCCATGAGTTCCGTTGCCGTGCCGCGGGTTTCCATCGTCATCATCACGTACAATTCGAACGCCACCCTTCCCCGGGTGCTCGACTGCCTCGCGGCGCAGACTTTTCGCGACTTTGACGTCATTCTGATTGACAACAACTCGCGCGAACGGCCTGGACCGCTGATTGGCAACCGGCCCTTTCCTGTATCGTACATGGAAAAGACCGACAACCTCGGTTTCGCCGGCGGCATGAATGTGGGCCTTGCGGCGTGTCGCACCCCCTTTTTGGCGGCACTCAATCCGGACGCATTCCCGGAGCCAACCTGGCTAGAGGTTCTCGTTTCCGCTGCAGATCGGTATCCCGACATCGCTGCCTTTGGGTCGCTCCAAGTGTCGGCTGACAACGACGCCGTCATCGACGGCTTTGGCGATCACTATCTTCTTTCGGGCCAGGCCTGGCGCGGCCGCATGCTGCCGCCGGCTCCGGAGGCTTTCGGTGCGCCGGAGTATTGCTTCGGTGTCTGCGCCGCCGCCGCTCTCTACCGATCGACACCGCTCCGCGATATCGGCGGTTTCGACGAGCGATATTTCTGTTTTTACGAAGATGTCGATGTTGCATTCCGCTTGCGCCTCGCAGGGCACCAGTGCGCCGTGATCCGCGCAGCCGTCGTCCGCCACGTCGGCGGCGCCAGCTTTACGGGGTTAAGCGATTTCGCCGAGCGTTTGATTGCCAGAAACGAGTGGTGGACGTTGATCAAGAACATACCGCTTCCCGACCTGTTGATCGCGATCCCTGCCTATCTTGCGGTTCAACTCGTATCGATCTGGCGCGGACACCATCCGGCGCGGGTCGAGGGCCTGCGTGAGGCGATGCGCCGCACTGGCGAGTTTTGGGCATCGCGTGCGGCGATTCAGCGGACCCGCGCCATCTCGCCGCGACACATGCGCCGCTGGATGACGTTTGATCCGCGCCTTTTTTTGAAGCGCGCGTCACCAACCGGACCCGCACCAGGATCCGCAACAGGATCGAATTCCTGACGTTCCGAATCAAAGGGCGATTTCGAACGTCACTTTGTTGAGACGAAGGCCGACCAGCGCCAACCGGGCCGAGGTTGACAGCACTTCGAAGATCACCGCGTCGTGCATCCAATGGCGCTGGACGTGGTGGGCCATGCTGCCATCGGCAATCGCCACCGTGAGGGTATAAGCACCGCGCTGCAGCGCCGGCCAGCGAAAACGAAATCGCGCGATGCCCTGTCCGCCCGCGGCGATTGTCGGCTGCGGCGCACCATCCCAAAACGTGTTGTCGCCGAGCAGTAATTGTCCAAGCCGATCCTTGATGTAGAAGCCAATGATCGGCTTCAACACTTCGGCGTCGGCCCGAGCCTTGACCTTGAGCTCAACGTCCTGGCCCTCGACAACGCGTTGCATGCGCCCGCCTGAAATCGGGTCAAACAATCCCGCGTCGACGATGGCCGCTCCGCCGACGCCGAACGAACTGGCTGCCGCGTTAAAAGGCGAGCACGTGGTCACGCCGGGGGCTGATTCGGGAGGAGGTGCAGCGTCATCAAGCAATACGAGCGCATCGTTTGACATCGCCGCATCGGCCTCGGCCCCACCGGCGACGCTAGCGACAGCGGACTCGGGCCGCTCAAACAACGACGCGACATACCTCTCGCAGACCTCGATCGCCGCACCCTGCCCGCGCACGACCCCGCGATCGAGCCAGATCGCCCGGTCGCAGAGGCCGGTGACGGCGCCAAGGTCGTGGCTGACAAAAAGAATTGAGCCGCGACGACGAAAATCGCGCAGGAACCGCAGGCACTTCTGACTGAAGCGCGCGTCGCCAACCGCTAGTGCTTCGTCGATGATCAGCACGTCCGCGTCGACATGCGCCGCGACCGAAAACGCCAATCGCATGAACATGCCGCTGGAGTACGTCCGCACCGGGCGATCGATGAATTCGGCCAGCTCGGAAAAATCGATGATCGACTGCATGCGCTCGCGCACCTGTCCCGGCGTCAGGCCGAGAATGGTGCCGTTGAGCAAGATGTTTTCACGGCCCGTGAAATCGGGCTCGAAACCCGCGCCGAGTTCGAGCAACGCCGCAACCCGACCTTTGACCTCGGCGACTCCGGCGGTTGGCGTCACCGTGCCCGTGATCAATTGCAACAGGGTCGATTTGCCGGCGCCGTTCTGCCCGATGATGCCAACGGTCTCGCCACGCCGGACGGTAAACGACACGTCCTTGAGCGCCTCGAATTTCGGGTACACGCGGCCCGGCAGAATGGCGTGAATCAGGCGGTGGGCGGGCGACGGATACAGCACATAGTGCTTGGCGAGGTCTCGAGCCTCGATAACCGCTTCGGCAGGTGCGTCAGAGAACATCTGAGAATGTCCGTCGCGCCCGCCGGAAAAACGCGAGTCCCAGCGCCGCCGCCAACCAGGCCACGGCCACGTATACGGCGAGGCCTGCCCAGTCGGGCATGCCACCCTGCAACAGGACCCGCCGCGCCTGCCCGACGATAAAAGTCACCGGGTTGAGATCGATCAGTGACTGAAGCCGTGGCGACAGTTGGGTCGTGTCGTAGAAAACCGGGGAAAGAAACAACGCGCCGGTCATGGCGAGTCCGACGACCTGCCCAAGATCGCGAAAATAGACGCCGAGCGCCGACAGCAGCCACGTCGCGCCCAACATCAGGATTGCGAAAGGAAGTAAGACAAGCGGAAACAACAACGCGGTCAGGTGCACATCGCCGCCCGCGAACGGCGCCACGACGAGGAGGATGGCCGCGTTGATCGCGGTGTAGAAGAGAGCCTCACCGACGACAACAACTGGGAGAATTTCGAGCGGAAACAGAGCCTTCTTCACCAAATTGGCGTGCTGCACGACGGCCGCCAGCGACTGGCCACAGACGTCAGCCATCATCCAGAACACGAGCAGACCCGCAAACAGATTGAGCCCAAAAGGAATGTCCGAAGCGCCTGGCGCGCTCCAGCGACTCTGTAAAACCGTGCCAAAAACGAAGGCGTAAATGGCGAGCGTCGCCATCGGCACCATCAGCACCCACAACAGGCCGAACAGACTGGCGCGGTAACGGCGCGCTATGGCGCGGACCAGGAACTGCCACAGTGCCGTGCGCCATCGAGAGATCACGACGAGCGGGACAAGCAGATCCGATCCCCGTTCGCGGCCCGCGCCACCGGCCAACTTTGCGCCGTCAACCGACATGGCCGAGCTTGCCCGCGAGCCAGGCCACTTTGATCACATCCCTGATCGTCATGTTGTCGGTCAGGCCGGGGAAATCGAGGGTCGCGATCACGGCTTTCGAGACTTTGGTGGTGCGGCGGCGCAATTCCATCGCCAGCTTGATTTCGTCGTAGTTCAATTGCGGGCGTGGCTGGCCTTCACTGGCGACCGTGTTGCTTCCGTCTGATTTGAAATTGTAGTCGCCAATCTCGATGCCCAACAGTTTGAAAT